>CAKOSD010000082.1 GCA_934101745.1 uncultured Bacilli bacterium
TCATATTATCGAACTTAGTTACAAAATCATTTTTTATGATTTGACCAGATTGTTTTAGATTATCTCCTTTTTCATTAAACCAATCATTAACATTTTTAATTTTAACTTTTTCTGCTAAATTACCAATTGCCTTTCCTGCATTACCTAATCCTGACAGTACATTTCCCACTAATGACTTATTGGCATTCTTTTTAACATATTTTAATGCATTATTGAATGTTTCTGAATATTCATTATCTAATTCCTCAAGTTCATTTTTCTTATTTAATAAATAATCGTTTTTGTAATTACCCAATAACAATATTTCCATAAAAGTAGAAAAAGAATAAATATACAAAGATAATCTATAATATTCAAATTTTTTTTGAATATCTTCAATAATTGAGTTCATACTATTATATGTTGTAAATAATTTATCTTTAGATAAGGCATCTTTTATTTCTTTTTTATAAAAAAGCATATTTTTGTTTGCAGTTCTTTTAATATCCATTACCTGTTTGTGATTATTTATTAAATACATTTCATCTTCTAGATTAAATCTAAAATCATTTATAGATCTATTTAATATTTCTAAATCAGATTCTATTTCAGATTCTTTCTCATGTTCTAAAAACGAATATATTTTTTCACTTAATTCCTTTATTTCACCTAGTTCCTGTTCAATTCCAGCTAATGCAACCGACATCATCATTACAGTTGGATCTAGTGTCATTACATTATTTGGATTTACTTCTTTTAATTTAGCCATAGTTGAAGAACCATCACTTTTTTTAATAGAACCCCAAAATGTTTTACCATCTCTCATTGCTTTTAAAGAATCATTTTTTTCTAGATTTGTTATGCGATATAAATTGCCCGATGTTTTAGAATTTTGTTCCATAATTGTTTTTATATTATTGATTGTTGATACTGTGATTGGACTGATTTTTGATAGTTTAGAAAGTGATAATCTATATGTATTATTACTTAAAGTTTCCTTTCTAACATCAGAAAGCATATAATTATTCATTTCAACTAAATTAAAATTTTCTTTATTGTATTCTTCATTTATTATTATTTGATTTTCTTTCTGTTTTACAATTTCATTTTTCTTTTTAAACTTATCAAATATACTCATATTATTAATCACCTTATAGATTCAATTATTATATTGTCGTTTAATGCTATTTATTTGCTGACTTAAACAATCGTAAGATTACTATTTATCTTTCTTGTCAACTGAAATAATACTTCCAATGATTGTAAAAATTGTTCCAAATAAAATCATGGCAAATCTTCCTATTCCATCGATTTCTGTAATAATACCATAATCCAAAATTCCTATTCCTAAAATCATTAAAACTATTTTTAATATATTCTTTTTCATAATTTTCTATCCTTTCAAATTATTATTTAGAATATTTCTTTTTCATTGTCGTACCTATAATAAATATGACAATACTTGGTATAACAAATTCTACTATTCGTGTTATTATAAAAACATAGAATGGTGCTGAGTTATTTAGATTATCATATTTAAAATAGTCTGCGCCCAATATGATAACAAATGCAATAATTAATAGAATGCTAACTGCATATAATAGTTTTTAAATATTTTCTTTTCGCATAATTTTTTATCTTAAATAGTAAAAGGACCAACCCAGAAGCAGATCTTTAATAATTAAGCATAAGTATTCGAAATCTTTGTTTTATAATTTTCATTATAATAAAATTTAGATTATCTTATAATTATTATCCATTGTGTTCATTTACTCCTTGATTATAGAAAAAATATTATTTATTATTTTCTTTTAATCGCTAAACTATCTCTGTAAATGGATAATACTTTTTAAATATTGGTTATCAATAATTGAATTACTTTTTTATGCCAAATTCAAATCAATACTATTTATATCTAATTTTACTGCAACAATTTTATGATAGATTCATCATTTAAACTAAAAATGTTGAAAAACATAAATGTTAAATCAACTTTATCAATATCTAAATCAAGCTATTTGATATTATGAAAATGCAATATTCATCAAAAATAGATTTATTTTCCATTCGTTTTTCCAAAACAATATTATTTGTATTGCCAGTTTTTCTTATTTAAATTTCTTGCAATATTACTTCTTGTAGTTTCATCCTTAGAAAAAATACCATTAAATATCATTCTCATTTCTTCATATGTAAAATAGCCATTGCTGTACATTTTTACCAAGGCTTCTTTCTTCATATAAACTAAATCCTTATTTTCTTTTAGAACTATCAAAACCTGTTTGTGATAATAATTTCTAATTTTAATTAAATCACTTAATGTATATTGATTAAAATTATCATATTTAACTGAAAATAATAAATTTTCAAGAATACTCAATAAATCTTGTATTTCCATTTCAAGCGCAAACATTTTACCATTAATTTCAGATATCTTATTATAAAGCTTTTTCATTTCTTCATCACTACACTTATTTTTAATTTCGTTAAGACTTTCGAAAATACCTTGTCTTTTATCCTCGGTGTATGTATTTTCAATAATAATAAGGGCTCGTTGTAGCTTTTTTTGACGAATAACTTCAAGCTTATAAATTTTAGTTTCAATTTTTCTATATTCATCCTCGAAGTCAGAACAAGATAAAATTTTACTAAAACTATTTAAGTAATCAATATCTGTACTTTCTTCTGCAATTTTTATGTTCTCTAAAACAATTTTTTCTATAATTGAATTATATTTATCCCAAGCTGAACTTTCGGTAGTTTTGTTATCAATATCTCTTATTAAATTTTCATATGTTATGAGTTTATTCTTTAATCTAAGTATTTTTTGTGATTTGGCTGCAAGGGATTCAAGAGATATATCATTAAAAATAAGTGTTAATCTATTTATAATTTCGTCTTTTTTTATGTTTAACTGCTCTTTAGACATTTTTGATAATAATAATTTAGAGTTAATAAAGCTTTTAGAGGTTGCAATAGTATTTTTTGGTTTCTCAGTAGAACCAGATAAAGCAGTTGAAAAATATTTTTTTAACCCAGCATGTTCTTTTGACAATCTTCCATACCATGTTTGTTCCAATTTATATAAAGATTCACAAAAAATTAAATTATCATATTTTTTTTGGGCTTCCCATTCATAATAATCTAGAGCTTCTAAAATTGTCATACCCTCCCCATCAACACAATTTATATCAAATTCAGGACCTAGAGCCTTTATAATTGGAATAATCTTGCCAGTATATTTTTCACTAGCAATAGCGGCATGAATGATACTTTCACCATCTTTATCCTTTAAATTAACATTAAAGCCATACTTCTTGGCAAGTTCAATTAATTTTACAATAAATTTAGTTGAGTAAGAATATAACCGTCCACCATTAATATAACCATATAAGGCCAAATGAATAAAGGTATATCCATTATCTTTAGCTTGATAATTAACATCGTAATCGTCTTTCAAAAGCTCTTCAATAAATACAAATACATCAGATTCTGGAAACTTATTCCAAATGGCGGCATGCAGTAAATTACCAAAATCATTGGTATCATCATCATCAAAAGCTAAATCAATTTTCTCTATGGTTATGTTTCCTTTGTTTTCTTCAAAAAACTTTCTTATTTTTTCATCCAAGTATGTTTCCATATAATCTCCAATTAATACTATTATATTTAGAGATTAGAAAAATAGCAAGATAATTTGTTTGTTAATTAGGGAGACATGTTTGTTAAAAAAATGACTAATTTATTTTAATATATATAAATTGCTTCTAAATTTAAAAGACAAGTTAGGAAATTGGTCTTAAAAGTTTTGTATCATAAATATATCTAATCTAATTTTTTATACAATATCATTATGCATATTCATATTTCTTTTTGTTTTTGATAAAGCATATTATGCTAACGATAATAGCTAGAACCTCAGCAAACATTAAAATTGTTGGCGGATGGTGGGTATCAAGGAATCAAGGGATTATTTGAAAAAAGTTTGACACAAAAAAAGAAATCAAAAAATAACCCACTTTCCACCACAGATAAGGAATTAAATAAATTGATTTCTAGTATTAGAATATCAATAGAACATCTAAATTGTCAACTGAAAATTTTTAAGAATTATTGGCGAAAAATATAGAAGTAGAATAAATACCTTTTACAATAGATTTTTGCTGATATGTTGTTTCCATAACTCTTGCCTATAAACAGTTACGCAAGAAGTCTAATCAATTAACTATTTAATATTTGTTCCTCTAATTTTTTTAAATCAGCCGCATCCGGATGGGATAAAGCCTTATCGAAATTAGCGATTAAAGCATCTATTTTTAAAGAAGAATTATTTTGTTCTTGCATTTTTTTATATCTTTCTTTAACGCTTAAAGGCATTTTACCTTGGCACATAAAGGTTCCAATTAAAGTGTTGCTACTATCAATATTTTTCTTAACATTATTAATAATTCCTTCGAAATAATTTTGACTGCCGCCGTAGCCTGCTGTGCCAAATAAAAATATTTTTTTATTCTTTAATTGTTTTAGAAATTCTATTGTTTGGGTATCTGCGGTTCCTTTATCTGTCCAAAAACCAATATAAAGAAGATTGCTTAAATCTTTAGGAGCCTTCTCTACGGGACAATAATACTGACAATTATCTTTAGGTAAAATATTTTGAAGGGTCTCGGCTAATTTTTGGGTGTTTCCCGTTTTACTACTATAAATTATTGAATATTTTTCATCTATCATAGATTAATTTCTCCTTACCTGTTATTTAATAATTTTAGAAATGAATTAACACTTAAGATACTATTAGATATAAATTGACCTTTATAAAAATTGGCCCAATTATTAAAGACGCATGGTACTTTTTTGGCTTTTTCTAAAGTATCGATTTTAATAAAATTAATTTTAATATTATTATCTTTGGCATACTTAGATAATTCTTGAACTTCGTATTCAACATAGGGGCAAGAATTACTATAATAAATAGTAAAATCTTTATCATCTATTACCATTTTTCTGGCATTGTCTCTAAATTTAGGGAGATTTTCATTAGCAAATGACAAGGCTAATAATTCATAATCGCCAATATTGTCTACTACGGTAAAGCCATAGTGTTCAAAAAATTTCTTTTCCCCTAGAAATGGTTTCTTTTTTTTAGAAACTAGAGTACAAACGCCACTTTTACCTTTTTCTTTGGAATCTCTTAAACAATATTCCAGTAGTTCTTGACCAATTTTCTTTCCTTTAAGACTTCCGGCTACCCAAAGACAATAAATATAAGTGTAATTATTACCATCTATAGGCGTCCAGGCAGTTTCAATGGGTTCATATTCGATGAAGGTCTTCCCCCTAGCCTTTAGTTTTCTAAAAACATGACCATCTTTAAACTTAAGTTTAAGCCATTCTTTTTTGCTATTAACGCCAATTTGATGTTTAGGGTCGCTAAGAGCACAACAAATATGTTCGGTAGCAATATTATCTTTTGTTAAATTAAGATATTCATTCATCTTTATCACCTTAGAAATAATTATAGCACAAAAATTTTTTCATTTTTTAATTATTTTACGAAATAAATTACGGATTATTATTTTTTTCAGATTAGAAAAAGAACAGTGTTATCTGCTCTTTAAGATTATTTATCAGTAGTTGCTAAAG
>CAKOSD010000083.1 GCA_934101745.1 uncultured Bacilli bacterium
CAAACTCTCATAAAAAATAAAGTTTGTCCTAAGCTACTCAAATTGACTTTTTTACTTAGTTTTCAAAGATCATTTAACTTTTGTTTTGCGCTTTCTTTCCTTCGCGCATTAGTAATATATCAAATCTAATATTTAAAGTCAACAACTTTTTTAACTTTTTTATTTTTTTTTACATTTCCGATTATTACTTAGCATTAAAACAATCAATTATATTTTATATTGGCTGTTTTTTTACGTAAAAACTAGGCAAATAAAGTGGCTCTTGTGAACATTTGATTAGTCAAATTTAATAAGTTAAAATTTTTGTTGTTTTAATATATTAATAGATATTAGGATGTTTATAGCATTTTTCAATATTATTTGCCTTAATTATTTTCAAGACAGTACAATATTTTTTTAAAATTTTATTATTCCTAATAACTTTTCTATATTACCTATTATATAATATCTTAAAAATTCAAATATAAATTATCGTTGCTTTCTATAAGTAATTTAAATTTTTTTCAAATTAAAGTATAGAAAACGTTCTGCATCCTTTTATTATTTTGTAGGCACTATGCTTTGAATTTATTACCTCTAATAATACTGATAAGACTAAGGCAGATAATAATGTTATTAATTCAGCCTCAGACAAAACATACATTTCTTGTAGTTATTGTTTTAGCATTTCTATCTGAATCCTGCAAATTTTTATAAACAGCCTGCTAACTTACGATACTACTTTGCTAGTCAAGATAGAACAGAAGTTAATATGCTCATTACTTCCCATTTCAACTCTCATGAATGACTTTTTCTTACGAAAATAATTGCAAAAGACATATGCTTCGATAATCACCACCGTACTTTTAAAATTCATTTTTACTTTAGGTTATTAGTCCCTTATAAACCAAAGGCTATTTTTATTCCTTCGTTTAATATTTCATATAATATATTGATGCTGGCATTTATATCTCTGTCTAATGTGCTTCCACATTTACTACATTTATATTTTCTTAATTTTAAATCTTTCATTTCTTTATTTCTATGTTCCCAAAATGAACATAGTTGACTACTTGGAAAATAAATACTTACTTGAATAAACCTTTTATTCTCCGCCAGACGTTTTTGCCTTAATTTAGAAACATACAAAAAATGGAGCCTTACGGCTCCTCAGGGGGTTTTTGGTTGATTACATAAGTCACTTTAAAATCGTAAAATATGCAATCTGTTTTTTTCAGCATGACTTTATCATGCTATATACATCATATTATTTTTAGTAATAAATGTCAAGTACACAAATAGAAAATATTTTCATATTTACACGTTATTTACATTTGCTTTACTAATTAGTCTGTAAACTATTAATTATATCTAAATACAAAGTATTATTATCAAAATTATCTAAATATTCTTTAGAATCCTTGAAGGCCTGTAACCATATCTTACTATCCCGTTTAATATTGGCCATTTTAAAGTACATATCTCCACTTTGCCTTTCGCCGAAGATATCCCCTTCGCCTCGCATTTCAAAATCTTTTTCGCTAATATAAAAACCATCGTTACTTTTTTCCAAGACTCTTAGCCGGGGCTCATCTACTTTACTAATTAAGAAACAATAACTTTGCAAATCACTACGACCTACTCGCCCACGTAATTGATGCAAAGTAGCAAGTCCAAAAAGATTAGCATTATATATCATTATAACAGTGGCATTACTAACATCGACCCCTACTTCAATAACAGTTGTAGAAACTAAAATTTTAAGTTTGCCATCTTGAAAGGCTTGCATGACGTCATTTTTATCTTTTTTACTCATCTTGCCATGTAGAATACCAACTGGATATTTATCCTTAAAGGCTAAATGAAATTTCTCTTCTAATTTTTTCACGTCATCTAAAGTATTATTACTCGCTTCTATTAAAGGGGCTACTACATAGATTTGGTGGCCGGCTTTTAAATTGTTATAGCATACTTTTAAGGCGGTTATTAAATCTTTATCTTCAATATATTTTGTTATAACCGGTTTACGACCATTGGGTTTGGTTTTTATAATAGATAAGTCCATATCGCCATATAAACCTAAAGCATAAGTTCTAGGAATTGGGGTAGCACTCATATAAATAACATCTACGCCGAGACCTTTATTTTCAATTATATTACGTTGATTTACACCAAAGCGATGTTGTTCATCAGTTATAACAAGACCAAGATTTTTAAACTCTACTTTGGCATTTAAAAGGGCATGAGTTCCAACTAAACAATCAATGTTACCTAGGGCTAAATCATAAAGAACTTGTTTTTTCTCCTTAATACTATTACTACCAACAATTAAACCAAAGCGAATATTCGGAGCCATTTTTTTTAAGGACTCATAATGTTGCCTAGCAAGAACTTCGGTGGGAGCCATTAAAGCACTTTGATAACCAGCATAAGTATTAATGGCAATGCCACATAATCCAACAACGGTTTTACCACTACCTACATCACCCATAACTAATCTATTCATTTTAAATTTACTAGTCATATCATTATAAATAGCATTAGTTGCTTCTAATTGATTTTTAGTTAGATTAAAAGGTAGATTATTAATAAACTCATCCAACTTGGCTTTTGGTACTTCTTTTTTTATACCATATTTTTGACTTCTTAAATTTTTTAAATAATTAATTTTAAAAGCAAAGATAAAAAATTCTTCGTAGATGGTTCTTAATCTTGCTTTTTTTAAAGAAGTAATGTCTTTAGGACAATGAATTATTGTTAAAGCATCTTCTTTTTTTAAAAAATTATATCTTTCTATATATATATTAGGAATGTAATCATCAACATCGAACTTGGTATCAACGCAATTACTAAGTATATTTCTTAACATTTTATTATTAATACCGTTTACTAAATGATAGATAGGAACTATTTCATTCTTATTTAAAACTTCAAGCCTGATATCACTCGCTGTAAAGTTATTGCAAAAAGAATCATAGTGGCCCGTTATACTTATATAATTACCCGGGATAAGACGGGATTTTAAATATCCCCGGTTAAAAATGGAAACATTAATAAAAGTTCCATTATATAAACACTTCATACTAAGTCTATTAAGACGTCCTTTCAAATAAGAGACAACGGGACTGCTTACAATCTGCACGTTAATTGTGCCTTTATCTTGACTACAGGTTATTAAATCACTGATTTTTATTATTTCGTAACGATAAGGATAGTACTCTAAAAGTTCACCGAAAGTAGATATATTTAATTTTTTTAACAATAGTAAACTTTTATCGCCCATTCCTTTTATTTCTTCTAAATTCATTGCCATCACTAGCAAAATTATAGCAAAAAAGCATTGACAAAACTACCTTTTTTTATTAGTATATTAGATACCAATTTGCGTTACTGCAAGTTGGTGCTAGTATCACACTAGCCAACCCCTTTTTATTCTTTTTGAGACAGTTATAATTAACTGTCTCCTTTTTTTTGAAATAAAATTTTTGTGGCATTTTGGGCTCAACTGGTTATTCCAGTGCCTATTAAAATAGCGGTGAAATCTGGTATCTTACTGTTTTTAATGTATAAATTATTAAATTATAATGGTATTAATATTGTTATATTTAACATTTATAATTTATATGTAATTAATTTTTAAGTTTTGGGAAAAATTAAAAATGAACAGTAAGGGAGTGTTTTAGATGAAATTAATGGATATTGTTGGTTTAAATGTAAAATGGTATCGTTATCAAGAAGGTTTAACGCAAGAAAAGTTTGCAGAAATGGCTAATTTTAAAATGGCTTATGTAAGTATTGTTGAAAATGGAGAAGCAAACTTAACTTTAAATAATATCGAAATTATTGCCAAAACCTTAAAGGTTGAACCAGAAGTACTTTTTAATAAAGAAACCGCCAGTAAGGCTAAGGGTTTACCAAAAAGAGTTTATATGTATCAAAAATAAGTGTATCGAAATCGTTACACTTATTTTAATTTGGCGATACTTTCATTATAATCATCACTTAAGCAAACGAAAGAGCCTGACACTACAGAATCAACATAATTTTTAACTAACATAACAGTTTTATCGTTAATACCCCCGTCAACTTCAATACGACCTTTATATACTTTTCTTAAAGTTTTTATTTTATCAACAGTATTGGGGATAAAATTTTGACCGCCCTTCCCAGGAATAACACTCATAACCAAAACCATATCAACATATTTAAGTAATGGTTTAACGGCTTCGATATCAGTTTCTGGATTAATTGCCAAGCCCATACGCATATTATTATCAGTAATTTTAATAATAGTAGCGATTGGATTTTTTAAGACTTCATAATGGACAATAAAATGTCTAGGATTAAATTGTTTACAATAGTCAATATATTTTTCAGGGTTAGCAACCATTAAATGAATTTCTAGAGGTTTGGTAAATTGATTTAAATGCATTTCTTCTAAACTTAAAGAAGAACCGGATGTAAAGGTGCCATCCATAAAATCAACATGAATTAAATCACAGTCAGAAGCATTTAAGGCTTCTATTTGTTTAGTTATTTGGTATTTACTTTTTAAAAATGATACACTTACTTCCATTGTTCTTTCTCCAAAAAATTTAGATAATTTTGATATCTACTAGGTAAGATGGACTTACCAACAGCATCTTTGACACCGCAAGCGGTTTCTTTATAATGCTTACAATCTTTAAAACGACATTCATAATTTTGAAATTCAACAAAGCCATTTTTTAAATTCTCTTTAGAAGTAAAATTTAAAGAGAGGGCGCTAAAGCCTGGGGTATCTATTAAATAAAAATCATCAATTCTATAGATTTCGACATGGCGAGTAGTATGTTTTCCTCTACCTAAGGCTTTAGAAATTTTTTGAGTTTCGATGGCATAATTACCTAGTTTATTAACAAGACTAGATTTACCCGCCCCACTTTGACCTAAAAGGCCAACTTCTTTTCCTTTTAGAATTTCCTTTATTTTAGCAATTTCACTGTTAATAACCACTGTAAAACCAATACTTTGATAATATTCTTTTAACATATTAATTTCTTGTTGCTCGTTAGCATTTAACAAGTCGTATTTAGTAAAACAAATCATACTGGGAATATTATGAAGAGCAAGAAAAGCCAGTTGTTTATCTAAAAGATTAAGGGATAAATCTGGCTCTTTGGTACTTGTAACGCATATTACAAGGTCAATATTACTAATATTTGGACGAGTTAAGTAATTTTTTCGGGGTAAAATTTCTATGATATATTTTTTTTCGATATCAATTACTACTTCATCGCCAACCATGGGGCTTATCTCATCTTTACGAAATTTTCCTCTGGCTCTGGCCTCAATAACAGTATCATTTACGAAAACACTATATAAATTGCTAATTATTCGGATTATTTTGCCCTTATTCACAGACTTCCTCATTTGGGTTGCATTCGACAACATCTTCTTTAACATAAATCGTTATAG
>CAKOSD010000084.1 GCA_934101745.1 uncultured Bacilli bacterium
ATGTTGTAAGGCAAGAATATTTAAAGGCCTTTAAAAGATAAAATGTTTACTTTCTTGAAAATGCCAAAAAATTTAGTGGTAAAAGTAAGAAAAAAATGCTATATTTAATTAGAATAGAAGGAGAATAAAAAATGGAAAAATTTGTGTATGATTTTAGCGAAGGCACAAAGGACATGAAAGAACTATTAGGAGGTAAAGGGGCCAATTTAGCCGGTATGAAAAATTTAGGCTTACCTGTCCCCGATGGTTTTATTGTTACTACTGAGGCTTGTAATAAATATTATACGGAAGGAAAAGTTATTTCAGAAAGTATTGAAGAAGAAATTAATAAACATTTAAAGGCCTTAGAAGAGAGGACTAAAAAAACTTTAGGAGATGTATTTAATCCTTTGTTAGTATCTGTAAGAAGTGGTGCTAGGAGCAGTATGCCGGGTATGATGGATACCATTTTAAATTTAGGTCTTAATGATGAAGTAGCCAAAGCTCTTGCCAAGACAACTAACAACGAAAGATTTGTCTATGATTCTTATCGTCGTTTAATTATGATGTTTGCCGATGTTGTAATGGGTAAGGATAAAAGTCTTTTTGAAGAATATTTAACTACTTATAAGAAAGAACATAATTACCAAAATGATACTGATTTAACTGGTGATGATTGGTCCGCCATAACTAAGAAATATAAAGAAATGTATCAAGAACTCACAAACGAGACCTTCCCTCAGGATGTAAGAAGACAGTTACTAATGGCCGTGGGGGCCGTCTTTAAATCATGGAACAATAATCGGGCTATATATTATCGAAAAATCAATAATATCCCTGATGATTGGGGAACAGCAGTTAATGTTCAAGAAATGGTTTATGGTAATAAAAATAATAATTCCGGAACCGGGGTGGCTTTTAGCCGAAGTCCCGTTAACGGCGAGGCTAAATTATTTGGCGAATATTTAATTAATGCCCAAGGAGAGGATGTAGTTGCTGGCATTAGAACGCCTTTAGATATTGAAACTTTAAAAAATAGTATGCCAGCAGTTTATGAAGAATTTGTTAGAACGGCTAAAATATTAGAGGACTATTACAAAGACATGCAAGATATGGAGTTTACAATCGAAGATGGAAAACTTTATATGTTGCAAACGAGAACTGGTAAAAGAACTGGCTTGGCCGCTGTTAATATTGCTACTTCTTTAGTCAGGGAAGGCAAAATAAGTATGGAAGAGGCCATTAGAAGAGTAAGTGTCGATGATATTACCCAAGCCTTACATCCAGTTTTTAAAGCAGAGAGCCTAAAAAATGCGACTTTAATCGGTAATGGTCTAGCCGCCAGTCCTGGAGCCGCTTATGGCGAAATTGTTTTTGAGGCTAGTATTGCTATTCGAAAATCTAAAGCAGGCATAAAAACCATTCTAGTTCGTCATGAGACCAGTCCAGAAGATATTGAGGGTATGCATTATGCCGAGGGAGTATTAACCATTCGTGGGGGAATGACTTCTCATGCCGCCGTCGTTGCTCGTGGTATGGGGATTTGCTGTGTTAGTGGTTGTAGTACGATGGATATTGCTAATAATACTTTAATTACGAAAGATAAAGATATCTTACACGAAGGGGATATAATATCGATTGATGGAACAACCGGAAATGTTTATAAAGGAAAAATTGAATTAGAAAACGCTACAAATAACACTTCTATAAATGAACTTTTAACTATGTGTGATGCCGTTAAAAATTTAGGGGTGCGCGCTAATGCCGATACTAAAAAAGATATGGAAATTGCTAAAAACTTTGGAGCGGAAGGAATTGGTCTTGTATGAACTGAACATATGTTTTTTGAGAAAGAAAGAATTTTTAAATTTAGACAAATGATTCTTGCTAGTGATAAAAAGACGCGCTTACAGGCTTTAGTATCTTTATTACCTTATCAAGAAAAGGACTTTGAAGAATTATATCGTCTAAATTCTGGTTTACCGGTTGTTATTCGTTATTTAGATCCGCCTTTACATGAATTCTTACCTAAAGAAGAAGAGGAAATAAAAGAGTTAGCCGCCTCTTTAAATACCACTGTTTCTGATTTGAAATTAAAAATAGATAGTTTAAAAGAATTTAATCCAATGATGGGGCATCGTGGTTCTAGACTAGATATTACTTATCCCGAAATTGCGGTTATGCAAACTAATGCGGTTATAAGTGCGGCTTGCAACGTAAAAAAAGAGGGAATTAATCCTGTTGTCGAAATCATGTTACCGCTTATTATGGATAAAAAGGAATTTATTTATATAAAAGATATTGTTGAAAAAGAAATAAAACGCGTTCTTGCTAAAAAAGGTATGCAAATTACTTATCAGATAGGCGCTATGATTGAAGTACCGAGAGCGGCTATTTTAGCGGATGAACTTGCCGAAGAGTGTGATTTCTTCTCCTTTGGTACGAATGATTTAACTCAGTTAACTTTTGGTTTCTCTAGAGATGATGCGGCGAAATTCTTAAAAGATTATTACAGTAAAAATATTTTGGAACATGATCCATTTATGAGCCTTGATACTAACGGCGTTGGCACACTAGTAAAAATTGCTGCGCAAATGGCTAAGAGTATTAAACCTAATATATCACTTGGAGTTTGTGGGGAACACGCGGCTGATGAAAAATCTATAGAATTCTTTGATAAGATTGGTCTTTCTTATATTTCTGCCTCAAGTTACCGAATTCCAGTTGCTAAACTGGCTGCTGCCAAGGCTGCTTTAGCCAATAATAAAGATTTAGGTGAATAAGAAAACTATTTAAATTACTTTCAAAAAAGTACTACCAAATTATTGAAAATAAAATGGTCGAGTACTTTTTTTCTTTTTAAAAATATAGTATAATTCTTATTGTAAATATAAAAATAAATGGAGGACAAATATGATTAAAACTTTATCATTAGGACAAGCAAATTATGATATATATGTAAATGTTGAAGATTATCCAAAGGAGGGAAGCAAGCAGCGATTCATTAATAAAATAGGTTGTGGCGGGGGCACAGCTTGTAATGTTTCTTATATGTTAGCCAAGTGGGGCGTTTCTTCTACTTTTGCTGGAGTTGTTGGCAATGATGTTTATGGAACTAGAGTTCGTAAAGAATTAGAAAGTGCGGGGGTAGATACCAGGTATATTGAAACCTCTTACGAAAAAGATACGATTTTATCCTTTGTCTTGGTCGATAGTAAAAACAAAGTTCCTACCTCTTTTGATGTTGCGGATGAATTTGTTAAATTGAAAAAATTTGATTTTGATTTTCAACCCGATTTGATTATCTTAGATGGTAATGATACCTATGCATCAAAATCAACAATAGAGCGCTTTCCTAAAGCCGTTAGTATCTTAAGGGCTACTCGATTTAATCAAGATATTGCTAATTTAGCCCTTAAAGTAAATTACTTAATTTGCTCCCTGGATTTTGTAAGTGGTCATTTAAAGATGCCGGTTGATAGTAATAATGTTCAAAGTCTAGTTAATGCTTATACCGAACTTAGAAATCGCTATGAACATCAAAATATTATCATTACCTTAGGAGCCAATGGGGCTATGTATATGGTAGAAGATCAAATAAAAATATCGCCAACTTTAAAAATGGATATTGTTGATACCTCGGGGTGTGGAGATATCTTTACGGGAGCATTCAGTTATGGTATTGCTAGTAACTTTACGTTAGAAAAATCTATTAAATATGGTAATATTGCGGCTGGTCTTGCCACCAGAACCGTTGGGGGCCGTCTTTCTATTCCTAAACTTGATGAGGTAAATAAGATTTATGAGAAAAATAGTTGATCCTTTTACGGATTATCTACCCCATTTAGATCTTCACGGCGAAACAACTGCTACGGCAACTTATTTAATTGAATCTTTTATAAGAGATAATCTTAAATTAAAAAATAGTAAAATCATAATTATTCATGGCAAGGGTAGTGGAGCCCTCCGAAGTAAAACTCATGAATTATTAAAAAGAAATAAAAAGGTTAATAAATATTATATTGATGGTTTAAATGATGGACAAACCATTGCCATATTAGATATAAATACTAAGTAGGTAAAGATATTACCTGCTTTTGTTATCTAAGAATATTCCTAAACTATAAAATTTAGATAGACAAAAAGAAATTATTAATGTAAAATTTAAGTTGTGAGGCTTAATATGAAAAACGAAGAAAAACTAATGGGTTCAAAGATAAAAAAGTTAAGAAAAGACGCTAAAATGAGTCAAGAAGAGTTGGCTAGTAAACTAGGAATTTCTAGAAGTTACTTTTCAAAAATAGAAAACAACCAAAGAGGATTATCCATTGATATTATGCAGAAAGTCTGTCGGATTTTTAATATTTCAATGGATGATTTTTTTGGAACTTTAGAGGCCAAAGACGACTTTTTAGAAACCGAGGCTAATAAACTAAATAAAAAAGTATTTAAATTTCATTTGTTAAATATTATCGTTATAACTCTAACTGTAATATTTATTTTATTAAGTATGTATTTTTTTAATAATTTTAATAAAATAAGAGTATATATTTTAAATGGTAATAGTAGTACTTTTACTTATACTAATGGTATATTTGTAGAATCACGTGAGAAGTTTATTTTAGAAAATGGTACTTTTAATATTAAAGATAAGAGGCTAAAAGAAACCGATATTGTTAAAGTAGAGTTTAAAATTGATGATGATATCATAAAAGAACAAAATAGTTTTTTTACCGGAATTGATGTTGAGGATTATAATTATGATGAATTATTTACAAAAAAAGGTTATAAAAACAGTAAGTTTGTTATTACCATAACTTATAAGTTAGATGCTAAAGAGTATACTGAGAAAATGGTCATAAATAAAGATTTAACTATAAGTAATAATAAGTTAATTTATCCTAAAGGTAAGACTAAAGAAAAGTAGTTATATCCCTTTTAAATCGTTTTATCTAACCTAGTGCTATAGGAATAGCATAGGTAGAGTTTATAAGACTACTTAAGGTAATTGGGTAGTTTTTTAAAGTCTAAAAAACTTGACACGGTGTAAACTATGCGTTATGATAATCCTCAACAAAGAGGGGGATAATGCATGGAATGGATAAGAGGTACAGAATTAGAAGATATTAGATATTTGAATAAATCTACTGATGAAGAATGGAAAATAGTGAAGAACTTTATTTTATGTGGTGGTTGCAATTCCTTAGGAGAAAAAATTATTTGCTATAAAAACATGTTAGAAAATCATGATTGGTATGAGACTAGTCTGGTAGATGCTATCTCTACAAACGATATAATAGCAGAAGCGGTAGGTGCTTTCCTTAAGTTTATTTTCTTGCTCGCAGTATTTACTGACAAAATGCCCAAAGTTATAGCCGTTTTCTTGGTAAGCGATATTATTCTTTATAGAGTGG
>CAKOSD010000085.1 GCA_934101745.1 uncultured Bacilli bacterium
ATACATAAGATTTCCGGGTGGACGTTCTCATACTCTTTCTAGAAGTCGTTGCAAAGGAATTCTGACTACTGTGGCTAGCAAAGTAGAAGAAGAAGGGTCTCGTTATTATGATTGGAATAGTTTAGTTGAGGATGCCGGGGCTTGTGCTAGTAGAAAAGTTACGGATAAAAATGCTTGTGTTTTAAAGTATTTTAAAAATACGATTTCTTATAATAAGATTAATGTAGTTTTATTACATGATATTAAATCTTATACCGCAAATAGCCTAGAAAATATGATACTTTATGCTAAAAATCAAGGTTATATCTTTAAGGCTATAGATGATAATGCTCCGGAAATTCATCAACACATTAATAATTAGATAGAAATAGGTGAGGTATGCACGCAGTTTATATTCATATTCCTTTTTGCCGTTCAATATGTAGTTATTGTGATTTTTGTAAGGTTTATTATAATAAAAAATTTACGACTAATTATTTAAAAATGTTAGAAAAAGAAATAATTAGTCAATATAATAATGAATTAATAAGTACTATTTATATTGGGGGTGGAACTCCATCTTCTCTAGATACTTTAGAATTAAAAGAATTATTTAGAATAATTAAATTATTTAAGAAAACTAGAAATTATGAATTTAGTTTTGAATGTAATATTGAAGATATTTCTTCAGAACTTTTACAGATTTTAAAAGAAAACGGGGTTAATCGTCTAAGTATTGGGATTGAATCGTTTAATAAAAAAATATTAAATTTAATGAACCGCCACGCGACATATAAAGACTGCTTAGCCAAAATAAATCTGGCTAGAACTTTAGGATTTAATAATATCAATGTTGATTTAATGTATGCGATGCCGAAAGAGACTATGTTTACTTTAAGAAGGGATATTCATAAAATTATAAAACTAAATCCGGAACATATTAGTACTTATTCTTTAATTTTAGAAAAAAATACTATTCTTTATAATAAAGGATATAAAAATATTAAAGAAGAAAAAGATGCTAAAATGTATAATTATATTAAAAAAATCTTAAAGAAACATGGTTATAATCATTATGAAATTTCTAATTTTGCTAAAGAAGGTTTAGAATCAAAACATAATACAACTTATTGGTTAAACGAAGAATATTATGGTTTTGGCTGTGGGGCCTCTGGCTACATTGGAAATATTCGTTATGAAAATACAAAGAGTATTACTTCTTATTTAAAAGGTGAGTTTTGTCTTAATAAAAATCTTTTAAGTCGTCAGGAAGAAATGGATAATGAAATAATGTTGGTGTTAAGACTTTTAAAAGGTCTTGATTTAGATAAATTTTATCAAAAATATCAAGTATCTTTAATAGATAGTTATCCTAAGGTTAAAAATTTAATTAAAGAGGGATTACTTATTTTAGAAGATAATCATTTAAAAATACCAGAGAAATATATTTATATTATGGATAGTATTGTCATTAAAATTATTTAGTGATAATACTTCTTTTATTTTTGACATATTTTTTTAAAATTTTACGTACTATATTTTAGGTGATAATATGTTTATAGCCCATCGAGGTAAAGTAGATAATAATATTAAAGAAAATACCTTAGAAGCCTTTAAGGCCACTTTTACCGATAATAAATACCAGGGCTTTGAATTAGATATTAGAACTACTAAAGATAAAGAGTTCGTTGTAGTTCATGACTTCTTTTATAATAATAATCTTATTAATAAAACTAGGTATCAAGATTTAAGTAAAGATATATGTCTTTTAGAAGAGGTATTAAAATTAGAAACTAATAAAATAATACTTATAGAAATTAAAGAAAGAGATATTGATACTATTAAATTAAATTCTTTATTGCTTAAGTATCCTATGAAAAATATTTATGTGATGAGTTTTTATAAAGAACCAATAAAAAAGTTATTACAATTAAAACCCTTTTATAAATGTGGAATCTTAAATTACCTTTTTAATTCGGAAATTTCTTATAATGAATATGATTTTGTTGTTCTTTTAGATAAGACGATAACCCTTAATTTAATTAGTTATTTTCATAATAGAAAAATAGAAGTATTTAGTTATGGTGTTCTTAAAAATGATTTTCCCTATTTAAATGATATTTATTATATAGTTGATGAAAAGATATTTAATAATTAAATTTAGTTTCCGCAAAATAAAAGTTGCTATAAAATGGTAAAAATGCTAAAATTAAAATGTAAAATAAGAGGTGTAATTTTATGGATGAAGATAAGAATAATGTTAATACTCGTAGTCTGGATGATTTAAGTAACCTAGATAACAAGACTATTAATACTTATGAAGATGGTATTATTAATTCTGATAAAGAGTTAACTAATGATGACTTTTTGGCTGATGATATAATTAATTTTGATGAAGAAGAGGAAAATATTGATGATACTAGCACTATAAATCCTGATGATGAGGATATATTTGCTAATCTTGATTTGGAGGCTGAAAAAGTAGATAATGAAGATAATGAATTACTAGCTAATAAAGATGATTTTAAGGATAATTTACCTAAAAAAGAGAAAAAAGATAAAAAGTCCTTAACTAAAAAACAAAAAATAATTATTATAAGTATAGTAGGAGTTATTATTTTATTAATTATTTGCTTAGTAGTTTATTTAATGCTTCCAAAACCTTCCGAAGAGGCTCCTAAAGAACCAGATGAAGTTATCGTTATTGATAAAGGTAATTATCGTTATCAAGATGGAACTTTAGTATTCTTAAATGATCAAAAAACAGAGATTGGCACTTATGAATGTCAAGAAAAAGAAGAAGACATGTGCTATATGTCTTATATATCTAATGACTTAGATGATGTTAATGTTATAAAGAATGTTTATGAAGATAATACTAGTGTTCAATTTCGTAGTGAGGTCTTTCATAATCGTTTTGTATTTATTAACGATGGGGATAAAGATACGATAAAACTATATGATATTTTAGAAAATAAAGTAATTGGTAATTATAAAAAAATAAAATATTATGAGTCTTTAGGTAGTGATTATGTTGTTTTAGAAAATGAAGAAGGTAAGTATGGGGTAGTAAAAATTACTAGTAATGATTTAGAAACAGTTATTAATTTTACTTATGATAATCTAACTTCTTTAGAGAAAAAAGATAATATTTTAGTCGCTCAAAAAGGGAGTAAATATTATTTAATAAATTTAAATGATAAAGTTTTAACCAAGATAATTTCTAAACCTATTTATGATTATGATGATAAGCATATTGTTGTTAAAAATGGTAATACCTATAATTTAGTGGATTATAGTAATAAAGAAATATATACTGATTATAACTATATTAGTATTATAAATAATGATTATGTTGGCTTAGTAACTGATGGGTCTTTATATATTAGAGATTATGATAAGAATAAATATAATGAAGTTGGTTATAGTTTAAGTAATGAATCTTATAGTGGTCTTAATACTTATTCAAAAGAAGGGGTTTTAAAGGCTAGTACTTATGCTTATAAAGTAAATGCTAATAATAATACTTTGACTATATTTTTAAAAAATAATAATGATGTCGAAGAAAAAGGTTTAAATCTTTTAGATGGTAAGGCCTCACTTAAACAAAAATATTATAGTAGTTTTGAGGGTATATTATACTTTTATAGTGATTTAGAAAAAACTAATCTTTTAGGAAGTTATGCTTGTACTAATAAGGATAATTTTAATGAGGCTGAAGAAATTAGAATGTGCGGAGTGGCTCATAATTATTCCTTTAGTGAAAACTTTAAGAATAATGATAAAGGAGCCAGTAGTAAATTTTTACCTATTGTCGATAATCGTTATGTTTTCATAACTGATGATATTAATTATTTAGATGGCGAGGTTAAAGTTTATGATTTATATAAAAAACAAACTTTAGCAACTTATAAACATGTTTCTAGTCCTATGGATAGTGATGATATAACTTTTGTAAATACTATAGATAATATTATTGTTAAAAATAAGAGTGATAAGTTTGGAGTTATTAATATTAATAATAACGGGATAACGAAGACTTATGATTTTGTTTACGATCGAATGGAAAGAATTGGCGCTTATGTGGAAGTGGCTAAAGATAATAAGTATCAAATATTATTTAATAATGACTCATCAAGTATCTCTCTAGATTCTAAAATATATGATTTTAGTGGCAAATATTTTGTGGTTAAAAATAATGATAAATTTGCTATTTATAGTGATGATGGTAGTGATAATCCAAAGAAAACTACCAAGAAAGATTATAAAGTAATTAAATTAGTAGGAGAATCTTTATATATTGGGGTAGATGGAGATAATAAGGTTTATTTATGTACTTATAATAATACGGTTATTAATAATGAAGAAATAAAATTAGAAACTACTGGGGATATATTTAAAATTTATAATATGCTAAATGTAAGTATTAATGGTAATAGTGCTATTTTAAATATTACTAAAGAAGATGGGACTAAGTTAAGTTATACGTATAATATAAAAGATAATAATACCGAAACTGGGATTAGTCCGATTCCGGGTTTAAATGGTGATGCTAATGCAACCCAAGAATAATAAATTAAGTTTAATTATGGCTATAATTTTAACGATTATAGCCTTACCCTTAGCATTTATTAGTACTTATGGTCATATTTTATATCCTAGTTCTAAAGATACCGAAGTTTGTGATTTAAAATTAGCCGGTGGGGGCTGTTATGCCTGTGAAAATAAAACTGGATATTGTAATTATGCTTATAATTATGTTGGAGATTCTTTATATGCTCTAAATTATTATAAGGGAAATAATAACTATGTAACGGCTTCGGTAGATAATCAGTATGTATTTTTAATGGATACGCCGACGACTTTTAATTATGCTAATTTAAATGAACATCCTAAGACTATTGTTTATAATAAAGAAAGTGGAAGTAAAATAAATGTAACTGGTTTAAATAATTATGGAATTGGAATTAATGGCGACTATTATATTGGGATAACTGATACCGGAAAATATACGATATTTTATATTAATCAAACTGTTCGTAAAGCCTTAACTGAAGAATATGATTTTATTGGTTTGGCTAATCATTTAACTGATGGTAAATTAGATTCTAGTGCTTTTGTAGTTTTAAGAAATAATGAATGGTTACTTATTGATGCAGAAAATAATATTTTAAGTAGTACTTTTACTAATCCTATTTATGATTTTAGTAGTAGGGCTATTGCTTTATATAAGGATAATAGTTATTACTTATCCGATTATCAAGGTAATAACCTATTAAATATGTATTTTGATAAAGTTTATTTTTATAAAGATATTTTACTTTTAATAAACAATAATACTTTATATATTTATGATAGTGCTAGCGATACTGTCTTATCATCGACGATTAAAGTTACTAAACCAGATGA
>CAKOSD010000086.1 GCA_934101745.1 uncultured Bacilli bacterium
AAGTTGTGGAGCCATTGCCCCCACCCCCAAAGAAAGTACATACCAAGCGGTTACCTTTGATATTTAATTTTTTAAGTAAATTTTCTTTTTTAAAATCATTATCCATAATGGGAGCAATAGGAATACCTAAAGGTTTTATTTTCTTTTTATCTATACCTCTTTTAACTAAGAATGGGACTTCACTTTTATCACCAACAATTAAGTAATCATCGCATTTATAATCATTTAACCATAATTCACAAGATTCATAATCAGTAACTACGGTAACTAATCTAGAATTAATTAAGCCTTTCTTATTATAATGACTTATTAAACTGCTTCCAAAAAAGTGAGTAGCAATGGTTAAATCCGGGTTAAAATCAGTTAGTACTTTGCGCATTTTTTTATTTTTAAATAATACGGTTGATATATGATCTACAACATATCCCCCAATAACAGTATTACTACCTTTATAAAACATATCATGAATAAAGGGGGTTTTTAACATAAAAAAGGAATTAACTTTTTGACTTATTTTACCAATTAAAGGCATAGCATAATCCATTAAATCAACACATTTTATTTCTAAATTAGGATTTTGGGTTAAAAAATACCTTTCAATATATTTTCCTATAGCTTTATGACCATTGCCATAAGATGCATAAATTATTAATATTTTCTTTTTCATATTATATCCTCTAGGACAATTATACTAAAAGTTTAAAAAAAAGTATAGAACTAATCTATATAGAAAGTCCTACACTTAATAAAGTAACTTTTTAAAATATTTAACTATTTAAATCGTTTAATAATTCTGTAAAATTCTTAATAAATCCTGAATTTTTTAATTCATTATAGGCATCTTTAATTTTTAATTTTTCATTGGCACTAGGACTAGTAATTTCTTTTACCGTACTTACATCAAGAGAATTAATATCCTCATGAGTTTTAGCATATTCTATGGTTATCGCACTGTTTTTATGGGTAAAATTAATTATGCCGGCATTTTTTTCTGGGTTGGTATAAGTATTACTAATACTACCTTCATACTTTTTATTATTAGCATAAAAATTATAATCTATTTTAAAGTTTTCTTGTAAATTTATAATAGTATCAAATATTTTTTTAGATTTTTTAACAACAGATAGACTTAATTCAGTTGACTTACGATTATAATTAATCGTGACGATATTATTATTTTTAGTACTATTTAAATTTAACATCATATAATCATCAGTTATATAAAAATCAATTTCGGCATCATTAGTAAGATAAATACTTACTTTTCTTATTTTATTATTTTTTACATAAACATTAAAAGTACCATTTATAATCATATTATTTAGAGTATCGATAATATTATCAGAAGTTACTACCTCTTGTTTATAACCGTTATTTAATGATTTTATAATTAAGTTTTTAATAACTCTATTTTTAGAAATGTTAGTTACTAATTTATTTAAAGATTTAGAATTTAAAGGATAATTATATCTTATTACTTCTTCTTCTTTATTATTAATTATAGTAGTAGTATTATTCTTCGTAATATATTTAGTATCTATCGACTTAACTAAAGTGTCTTTTACTTCTTTTAGTAAATAATTAATATCCATGTCATCACTAGTTAAAAGGTTAATAGCGCCGTCAGTTAATTTATTAAAGGTACTATTTTTATTTAATTCGTAAGTATTATCTAATAAAGTATTAGACTGTAAATAATATTTTTCATCTTGACGAAGATAATTTAAATCATAATTTTTATAGTTTATATTAGTTGAAAAGATATTTTTATTAAGATAATTATTTATTTTAAGATTAATTTTATCTTCAGAATCTTTTGAGGTTCCCAGAGATATATTTAAAGTAGTATTATCTTCTAAGTATTTTCGAAGATCTAATTTAGCAAAGAATTTATCGCTAAACTGGTAACTATTTATGAATATTTCTTCAAAGTATTTAGTTTTATTTTCTTTATTTATTCTAACGATTATAAGACTAGTAATAATTACTATGATAAGTCCTACTACTGCGTATATTATTTTTTTGATATTATTTTTCTTCATAATTATTTCCTATCTAACAGAATATCCAACATAGAAAGCCAGCAACGGCGCCAACAACGGCACCGACTACAGCCCCAACAGCAGAACCAAGTGGTGGCACGACAGCTCCAACAATTTCTCCACCTAAGAAGCCGCCGGCAGCACCTTCAAATACACAAGCCAAGCCTTCCCAACCTTTACATATTTTTTCTTGACTGCCATTATCGGGAGTATCGTCTTTTTTCTTTTCCATTTTATCAATATTTGTAATAATAGTTTCTGATTTAGTACTGAAATTACCAATGTTATCATAAATGGTAAAGGTTAGAGTAACTGATTTTAAAGTGGTATTAACTGGTGTAGTTACAGTATAATCTGTGGTAGTAGCCCCGACGAAAGCATCTTTTACTATATAACTACCATCATTATTATTAACAATACTATAATCTATTTTTTTAGCACATCCGGATTTCGTATCTGAAGAACAACCAAAGGTAATAGTAAAATCATCGCTTGACCATTCGTTTCTAGTCGTAGGAGTTACAAAACCTTTAGGACCTTCAGTATCGATAGAAGTTATATTAACACTTTCTATTTTCGACATATTTCCCGCTTTATCAACAGAAGCATAATAATAAGTACCATTTTTATTAATATAGTTAAAATCGAGGTTATTAAACTCATTTAAGGAAGGATTAGGATTAGTACCAAAGTAATAACCAGCAATTCCGGAACCATTACCATCATTACCCGTAAAACTTATTTTTATATTATTTTTAGTAACGGCATTATTATAACTAGCGCTAACATGAGGGATTTCTTTATCAACACGAACATAAACTCTTTTTGATATTTTACCTATTTCAGTATCAACTGTGGCTTTAACATAACTATTAAAAATATACATAGTATCTACTTTATAAACGTTAGCACAGTTTCCTTCATTAATATCGGTACAAATATTTCCGGTTTTGGTTTCGGTAGTGCCATTTACTTCGTAAGTTACTTCCTTATTAGTTACTGAATGAGTTGTATTATTAAAATCAAATAGAACATAAACTTCTTTATTAGTCCAAGGATAAATCGTATAACTATCGGCTAATTCTTTAGCATCAGCCTTTGGAAATAACCATTCAAACAATTTACTAATAGAACCAAAAGCATCTTTAATTATGCTTGAAGTTTTATCACCAAACATTGAACCCCATATGTCATCAGTAGAATTATCATCACTGGTAATGTCATTAAGATTTCCTTTATTTATGTTAAATTCATTTAAGATAGTATAGTTTGTACCATCAAAAATGTAGGCCTTAGTGTTAATTTCCCCACTTTTTAATTGCGATTCGGCTAAAAGACAATTATCTTCGCCAGTATCCGTAATCTTATAATCATCTAAATCTCGAGAGATACTGAAAACACGACAATCTAAATAGCCGCCGGTTACGGGATTGTCAATTCTTTCGTTGCGGATAGCATCGGGATGTTCAACATCAATATATCCTAGTTCTCCTAAGTAACCTATAGTAATAGTTTCGTTATCAGATAATGTATCACTGGCATACTCATAGGCTGCTTCTTTATAGTATCTTAACTTATTTTCTAAAGTTTTTTGTTTCATAGATTTACTTATACCATTATATGAGGCAATAGAAATTGTTACTAAGATACCTAAAATAACAATGACCGCTAATAACTCAGGAATAGTAAAGCCCTTTTTCTTTTTCATTTTCTAACCACCTTTTATCTTAATATCATTTTAACATTTAAAATTTAATATTACAAACAATTTTTTATAAGGATTATTTGATTTGTAGTAAAAAATATTTTGATTTTTTTAAAATTTTAGCAAAGAAAAAAGCACCAATAAATAGTACTTTTATAACCAAACATTATAAGTAATCATTAACATAGCCAGGATTAAACCAACAATCCAAAACATCTTAACGATATCATTTTCTTCCCAACCTAGTTTTTCAAAATGATGATGTAAGGGAGCCATTTTAAATATCTTTTTATGAAATTTTCTAATAGCAATAATTTGAATTAGACTTGATAATGTTTCAATAACAAAGACACCACCAACAACGGCAAGGGATAACTCGTGGCGAGTTAGAATAGCAATAGCCGCTAAGGAACCACCTAATGCCAAAGAACCGGTATCACCCATAAACACCTTAGCTGGATGAGTATTGAATACTAAGAAACCAAGCAACGAACCGATTAAAACAAAGCAGAAAATAGCAATTTCTTGATATCCCGCAAGCCAAGTTGTATTCCAAGTAATAAGACCATAGGCCAAGAAAGCAATCGCTGATAAGCCCCCTGCTAAACCATCTAAACCATCCGTGATGTTAACCGCGTTGGAAGAACCAACCAGTAAAAATAAAATAAATAAACCATAAGTCCAGCCCATATAAATATAAAGGTTAATGGCTGAAATTCTAATCTCAGGAACTCCCCCATTACGAATGAAGATATAAAAGAAAACTAAGGCAATAACGGTTTGCATTAAAAGTTTAAACATAATACTTAAACCTTTATTATTCTTAAAGACAATCTTTAATAAATCATCAGCAAGTCCCAAAAGAGCATAACTGATAAAAACAAATAAAACTATCATTAAGTTAGAAGTCATTTCAATACTGCCCCGGAACCATAAAAGTAATAAACTAATAACGGTAGGAATAATAAATATTAATCCGCCAATAGTAGGGGTACCATTTTTCTTCAAATGTCTTTCCCCTAAAGTTAGACTAACACTTTGACCAAAATGTAATTTTCTTAAAAGAGGTATTAAAATAACTCCGGTTATTATAGATAAAACAAAGCCTAGCATTAGTGCCATGGCGGCTTTTGCTAATATTAACATATTTTTCACGTCCTTAAAATTATTATACTATATTTTTTCTAAACACAGTTTATAATTATAATTTATTTACACTTTACTTGTCAATTACCTAACATTAATTTGACAGTAGAACCGTCGCTTACATAGTATTCTGGTTCCGGAGATTGATAAATAACCTTATTGCCTTCACCAGAATATTCAATCTTATAATTTTTTAAAATACTATTGGCTTCTTTTATAGTTTTGCCAATCACATTTGGTAATATACTGTATTTAGTGTCTAACCAATTATAAGTTTTAGGAATGGTATCTTTACTTTTGGAAATATTATTTAGTTCAATATAAGACGAAAATATAGCCTTAGCAATAGGGGCTGCTACTACCCCGCCATATTGAGTTACTCCTTTTGGATTATCAATAGCAACATAC
>CAKOSD010000087.1 GCA_934101745.1 uncultured Bacilli bacterium
GTCAAAGTATTAATAGTAAAGAATAATAAAATTGATAGAGGCCCCTATCAGTTTTTATTTGCCTTTTTCTTGTTTTAAATAGTTAATTCCTTTATAATATGATTAGAAAGAGAGTAATAATGATAAATAATATAGTAATAAAATCACCAGTAGATGATTTAGGTTTGAGTGTTAACTATATCGTTCCTAATGGCAGTATTAAGGGAATTGTTTGTGTGGCTCATGGGATGAGTGAACATAAAGAAAGATATGACTATTTTTTAAAATGTTTAGTTGAAAAAGGTTATGTAAGTGTTTGCTATGATCATAGAGGTCATGGTAAAAGTTTAAAAACCCCTAATGACTTAGGTTATTTTTATACGGAAGATGAAACGGCTTTTAGCAAGGATTTAGATACGGTTATAGAGTTTTTTAAGAATCGCTATCAATCTTCTAATGTTATTCTTTTTGCCCATAGTATGGGAACTTTAGTAGCAAGAAGTTTTTTACAAAGTTGTGATGATAAAATAAATAAGGTTATATTATGTGGACCACCTACCAAACAATCCTTAGTAAATATTGGTTTATTTTTAGCCAAAATGAATAAGATGTTTGCTGGGGATAGAAAGCCAAATAAGTTATTGGATAATTTAACTTTTAGTAGTTTTAATAAAAAATATGGTGGGACTAATTTATGGTTAAGTAAGAATAAAGAGAATGTTACTAATTATAATAATGATGATTTATGTGGTTTTACTTTTACAACGAATGGTTTTCTTAATCTTTATAAATTACAGAAAAGGGCTTTTCAAAAGCATAAATATCTGGTTAAAAATAAGAATTTACCCATCCTTTTAATGGCTGGTAGTGATGATCCGGTAATTGGTAATTTAAATAAATTCAAAGATTTAGAGTTATTTATGAAAAAATTAGGATATCAAAATGTAAGGGCTAAAACTTACGATAGTCTTCGTCATGAATTGTTACAAGAAGAAGAAAAAGATGGTATTATTGCTGATATATTAAAGTTTATTGAGGAGTAGGAAGTTTATGAAAAAGAAGATTTTATTAGATATTGATGAGGTATTTTGCTTTTCTGGTTATCTAGAACTTGTTAATGAATTTTTAGGTACCAACTATAAAATAGATGATTTTAAAGATTATTATATTGATGAAGTGGCAATACCTACGGATAGAAAAGAAGAATTTTATGAATTTGCCAGCACTAAAGATCAATATGCTAAGCCGGTTATTTTACCGGGGGCAATTGATGCACTTAGTATTTTAAGTAAGTATTATGATATTTATCCTTGTAGTGATTGCCGTAATCCTTTTGACTTAAAAAACTCAGGACGTATTTTCAAAAGTAAATTTGAGATGCTTTATCGTTTAATTCCTGAAGAGGTAATCCCGGCTAAAAACTATATTTTTACCGGTGCTAAAAATGTATGTGTTGGTGATATTCAAATTGATGATTTAGTTAGTAATTTAAATCCGGACATTCCAATCAGAATTTTATTTCCGGCATATCACAATAAGAATGTATCTGATGAAAAATTGAAAAATTTGAGTATTATAAGAGCCGGTTATGATTATCATACTGGTTGGCAAGAGGTGTGTAAAATTCTTTTAAAGCCAGAAATAAAATTAACAAAAAAATTAACAAAAAATTAACAAAAATAAATAATAAATTAAAGGGAGGAAAAAATAATGAATATAGATGATAGGGAGTACATATTTTTAAGAAATTTTTTTCATGCAACCACTGATTATCGTCTTAATCACGATATGAAAAAGGCTGCTAGTATAGAAGGCTATATTAGTATGTATGAAGAATATTTGCGTTTAAATAATCTTACTGATAATAAAGAGATGAAAAAATTTTTATTAGATTTAAAACGTTCTCTTTTAAGAGCCAAAAAGAAAAAGAAGTCGCTTGAAGATAGTGTTTATGAAATGAGTCGTCCTCTTGCTAGGACTTATCGTCATTGTGGTAATGATGCTATTGATAAATGGGTAGCCGCGGTAAGTGTTATTAGAATAATTAGCCCAGCAGATATTGCCGTTATAAATAAAAGCTTACAACCAAAAATTGATGCTAATGCTAAAACCAGAAGACTAAGTTTTGAAGAAGCAAGAGATAAAGTGGTTAGATGAAAAAAATAATTTTTATAACTTTTCTAATTCTTAGTTTCTCTAATGTTAAGGCTTTAAGTCTTGATGATATAACTAAAGAATTAAAAGAAACATCAACATATCAAATGTATCAAAATATGGGGAGTACTAAAGTTACTAATGATAATAATAAAATTACTATAAAATACCCAAGTATTAAAGATGATGAAGTGATAAATACAGTTAGTTATACTTTAAAAAATAATGTTTTAGAAAATACTTTTAAAGGGGATATAAATAATAGATATGATGTTTTAGATAATAATGATTTATGGACTTTAGAAATAATTGATATAGTGGCTAGTTTAAATGGTAATAGTAAGAAAGAGATACTAAGTATTAATGAAGATTATTTAAAAAATACTGTCTTTAATAATGATAAATTAGAAGTTAAATATAGTGATTATAGTATTATTAATTTAGAAGGAGAACTAGAAAAAGATAAGATAATTACTAGTTTTAAAATTAGTTTAGATTATAAGATTAAGGAAGATAAAATGGATTTAGAAAGTCCTAGTATTAAGATAATAAATATAAATAAAGATAAAATAATTTTAAGTATAAGTAGTAATTTAGATAATAGTACTTGTAATTTATATTATGCTAAAGAAGATAATGAGTTTTCATATGAAAAAGTAGGTAGTGTTGATTGTAGTAAGAATAGTAAAAATAATAAAATTACTATTGATGTTAAAGAAGTAAATGATTATTATTTTAAGGCTTATATAGATAATCATTTAGTTAGTAGCGATACTTTGAAAGTTAATGCCTCTGATTTAAAAAATAAAAATAGTTATTTAGTTTTGGTGATAGGAATAGTTGTTTTAAGCTTAATAATTATAGGAAGGTTTAGAAAAAATAGTAATGACTTATAATGAGTGTGAGTTAAATGATGTTAGAAAAGAAATAGCAAGAAGAAAAACGGAGTTAAGAAGATTAAAATTATTAAAAGTAGTTTTATTTAGAGAAAAAGAAAAGAAAAACTTTTTAAAAGGGGATAATATTGGTTATCTTGAAGATAAAGAGTTAGCAGAAATAACTAAGTTAACTAATGAAATTAAAAACTTAGAATTTTATGTAAACAATTTACAAAGTAAAGAAAATGTTATAAATAAAAGAGTAGAAGAAGAATTACTTTTCAAAAGTAAAAGATAAAATTTTAGATAAAAGGGGACTTTATTTATAAAAATAGGTAATTTTTTTAGAAAAACGCATAAAATAGTATCAAATGGCTAGATGAATAATTGACAAAAAGTTCATTTTAAGATAGAATTGAAAGTGTGTTGGGACTTTAGCCAAGTGGTAAGGCGTGGGACTGCAACTCCCTGATCACCAGTTCAAATCTGGTAGGTCCCTCCAATGTAAAAAATAAGCTCCAGTTTGGGGCTTTTCTAATATGCAGGCATAGTTTAGTGGTAGAATATGAGCTTCCCAAGCTTAGGATGCGGGTCCGATTCCCGTTGCCTGCTCCAAATAGATTGAAACTTAGGAATTAACTTCTAAGAGTAATAAATGCTAGCTAGAAATGGTTAGTTTTTTTGTTATGTTAAAACTTAACCTGATGAAAGGGCTTTCTAATATTTATATTATTACTATATCCTAGATATTGATATTAAAAAAGACTAGTTATATTTAAAACTAATCTTACCGATAAATTGTACTTTAATATTACTTTAAAATGTTTTTAATAGCATTTGCACAATCTTCTTTAATACATATTGCATTATTCTTTAATTCATAGGCTATATCATTATATTTATTGTTTATTCTTATTAAAGTAACATTGTCATGGGTATATGCTAATTTTTCAAATGGAAATCTGATAATTCCTGGGGTATTAAATCCAACACCTAATTCGATTAAAATTAAATTTTTATTTATATTGTCATTAATAAACTTTTCATAATTATTACTAAGTTTATCCCAATTATTATCTTCAATAAAGAATGCATCTTTTCTAATATTTATTTCCATTTTTTCGCCACAAACTGGACAATAAGGTATGAGATTGCTATCAACTCTTAAATTATCTTTAGATTTTAACATTTTTTTAACTAATTCAGTGTTATCATATAATTTTTTATGACACCCTTTAGAACACTGCATTTTTCCATAACTACCTTGAACTTCAAATACTTTATCATGTTCAAAACCAGATTTTTCAAATTGTCCATCGACATTTGTGGTAATAACAAAATAATTTTTATCTTTTACAATTTCTAATAATTCTTTATAAGCCTTTAACGGAGGAGGTGCAATAAATGAGTAGTTAATGTGTTTGGCCCAATAACTCCATCTTTCTTCTTCAGTATTAAAATTATAAAAACTAGATGTATACATATCTGTCATACCATAAGCATTCACTAATTCTGGAAAATTTTTTTTAAAACTTTCTTTGGAATAATCAATTCCTGCTGATGCTGATAATCCAGCACCGGCACCAATAATAATCGCATCGGAATTTTTTATTAAATCTTTAACTTTTAAATAATTTTCTGTATTCATTATAATCACTCTCACTAAAAACATTAAATATAACTTTTATATTTGTTTTATACTTACTTAGTATTTCTTTAACTGAGTTATAGGCCACTATTTTCGCTTTATTTATTGGATAGCCAAATAGTCCGGTTGATATACTGGGAAAAGCAATCGAATTATAATTATTCTTAATAGCATATTCTAATGAATTTTTGTAACAATTAGATAAATCCAATTCATTTTGTTTTGTTACTTCATTTACAATTTTTGGGCCTACCGTTGTAATTATTTTTTTACTAGGTAAGTTATATGCATCACAAACAATTATCTTGCCAGTAGAAAGTTCTTTACCATTTAAAATTTCATTACATTCAAGTCTTAATCTCATTCCCGCATTAGTATGAATTACATTATCTACACAAATATGACTTGGATTAAAACAACCTAATCCCTCTTTGTTACCAGCATTAACAATAACATCACACTTTAAAGTAGTAATATCTCCTTGCCATAAAATTATATTATCTTCATTTTTCTTTAAAGAATTAACGTCAACTACTTTTTTATCTTTTAATTCTAAACTTAAATATTCATCTTCTAACTTTAAAA
>CAKOSD010000088.1 GCA_934101745.1 uncultured Bacilli bacterium
AATCACTTTAATACCGGCTTTAACATTAGCAGCTCCACATACTATTTGAACAGGCTCAGTCTTGCCAACATCAACTTTACAAATATGCATATGATCGGAATTAGGGTGCGGAATGCAACTTATAACTTGACCGATTACTAAATTTTCGATGTCGTTGGAAATAACCTTTTCAACATTAATTCCTGCTCTTGTAATTTTAACGGCTAATTCTTTTAAATCTTGATCTTTAATATCTATATAATCACTAACCCATTCTAAACTAATCATTTTCTTTTTCCTTTCTATCAAATACTCTAACTTCTCTTAAGTCATTATTATAAAAAACACGACAATCGTTAATATCATATTTAATCATAGCTAAACGTTCAGCCCCAAAGCCAAAGGCAAAACCACTCCACTCACTTGGATCGTAACCAGCCATTTTTAAAACGTTAGGGTGGACAATACCCGCTCCGCAAACTGTAACCCAACCGGTTTGTTTGCAGACATTACAGCCGGCACCATGACAATTACAACACGTTATATCAACTTCAACTGATGGCTCCGTAAAAGGATAATAACTAGGATGGAAACGCGTCTTGGTATCAATACCGTATAATTTCTTAGCCACTAAATCGATAGTTCCTTTTAAATCACTTAAGGAAATATTTTTATCAACTAATAAACCCTCAATCTGGGTAAATTGATGGGAGTGGGTAGCATCATCATCATCACGACGATAAGTCTTACCTGGGCAAATTACTCTAACTGGTTTTTTACCTTCGCCTTTTAACATAGTTCTTACTTGAACCGGAGAAGTTTGACTTCTTAACAATAACTCTTCATCTTTAACATAAAAGGTATCTTGAGCATCTCTTGCCGGATGACCTTTAGGTAAATTTAACATTTCAAAATTATACTTATCTAGTTCAATTTCAGGACCATCGACTACATCATATCCCATACTCATGAATATTTCTTCTACATCAAGAATTAATTTTTCTAAAATACAAGGCGAACCAATAGGAATTTTAGTGGCTGGTAAGGTAATATCAATATCTTCACTTTCTAATTTTTTATTTAATATTTCTTCTTTTATTTTTGATTCTTTATCACTAATTAACTTAGTAACTTCTTGTTTTAAAGTATTTACTAAACTACCAAAACTCTTTCTTTCTTCAATATCTAAATTTCCTAAATTAGCAAGTAATCCTGATATTTCTCCTTTTTTTGACAAATACTTATTTTTAAGTTCTGTTAAACTATTAATATCATTAATAGTTTGTAAGTTATTTAAAATAGTTTCTTTAATATTTTCTATCTTTTCTTGCATACTTATTTCCTTTCCATTATAAAGTTTTAATTAAAAAAATTCTTACCCCCCCTAAAGGACGTAAGAACCGTGGTACCACCTTAATTTATACTCTTTTTGATAACGCAAACTTATGCGGGATTACTCCAGTTCTTAAGGTGAATTCATAAACCCTACTTTTATAATTCTTTTCAGCTATTAGAACTACTCTCTTTAAAAGTTTTATTAGTTTATTACTACTTCTTAATCAAAACCTTTTTTTAATACTTTCTTAGTATATCACAACATTTTTAATTTAGGATAATTATTTTTCATAAAACGCTTATTTTTTTTACTTTAGTTATATAAAATTAAATAATTTTGACCAATTTCAACCAAAATCCAAGTATTTTCTTACTTAGTTCTCTTTAAAGTTCTGGTTTCATTTTTCTTTTTTAAAATTTTACTAATTTTTCTATTAATAACCGCGATAACATAATCTTTGTTTTGGGCTCGGGTGGTATCAAGATTTGTAATAATTAAAACATAATCTTTATTTTTTTGGCTATCATAAATGCTAACATGGACAACATCAGTGGCACCACCCAAATTAGCCGGATCAATAACCCCAAAGCGACCAGTTACGCCAACCCCGTAATCAGCATTTGTAAAAGCACTTATGGCTCTGGCCATAGCAATTGCAGTTTCTTTACTATAAACGGTATAAGTATCAATTATTTCTTTAGAAACTCCCATTTTAATCTTGTATTCATTAGAATAAGTAACGGCACTAAACTTAATGACACTACTAGCCCCTGGTACATTAGTTATAGCATTGCAGATGCCACCACCAGTACAAGATTCCATTGTGGCGATAGTTTCGCCTCTATCAATTAATAATTTAACAGTTTCTTCCATATTTCTCATTTCTCCTTTTTCTAAGCATTTTTTATTTAATAACTTTTTTTCTAAAATCACTAATTTTCTTATACTAACTTCATTTTTGGAAACGGTGTTATTTCGGCTAAAATTTTACCGTTATGGGCGACATAATTAATATTTTTTAGAACAAATACTATCAAAGCCAAAACCATTTAATCTCTTTGGGTTGGCAGTGGTAGTGCAAAATAATTTACTCACTATCGTTAATTATAACCTTAAATTTTAAAAAAGCAATATTTATAACTAAAGTTATTATGATTATAATTCTTTGATACTTTACTTTAATTGTAATCTTTTTTAAAATAAGTTTTAGAAAGGAGAAGTTATGGCATCATTTGTTGTTCACCATATAGCAGGAATGTATTTTCTGGATGAATTAGAAAAGGAAATTAAAATTAGCAAAGAAAATCGGAATAATTTCTTACTAAGTAATTTAATTGTAGATTCTACTAGTAAAAATAGTAATTTAGATACGCAAACTCAAAAAATAGTCACTCATTTTCGAGGTAATAATGATAGAGATAAAGTTATTCAATATCCTAATTTAAGTTTGTTTTTAGATAAGTATGCCCCCTATTTAAAGGCTGGCGATTTTAAAACTTTAGGTTATTTATTTCATCTTTATACCGATTATAAATTTTTTAATAATTTATTTAGAGATTCGTTTACCTTCTTAGATAAAGATTATAAACCAACAATTTATGCAAATGAAGTAAAATTCGTAAAATTACATAAAAATAATAATGTTATTAATAACAGAAATCTTTGGACTCATAATACTGATACCAGTATCTATGATGACTATACGACTATCAATAAAATCGTATTCGAACATTTCGGATATGGTTTTGATTACGAAACTTTAACAAATGCGGGAAGTAGTTTTACCAATATTCCAATAACCGAAGTCAACCCTCAAAATATTTTTGCTGTTTTAGATAAAACTAAAGCCTTTATTTTAGAAGGCCGTGCAACTAATAATGATTTAAAAGTATTTAAGATAGAAGACATCCTAGATTTCATCCCTAACGTAGTTACAGAATTTTCTAAAGATTTTAGCGATATTCTAAAAAATTATAAAAATAATGAAGTTTTAAGCAAGAAAAAAAATAATTGTTAATTGTTTGAAGGCTGTAATAAGAAAATTTTTCTCTTATTACAGTTTTTTATTAAAAAAACAGTACTGAAAAGTTTAATCAGTACTATTTTAACTTATTTATTTTTAGGTTTAATTACTTCTAAACCGCCCATATATGGTTGTAATACTTTAGGTATTTTAACACTACCATCTTCTTGATAGTTATTTTCAATAACAGCAATAAGTCCTCTTGGTGTAGCAAGGCAAGTATTGTTTAGGGTATGTAAGAAGTATGTGCCATTATCCCCTTTAACTCTGATACCTAGACGTCTTGCTTGAGCATCACCTAAGTTAGAGCATGAGCCAACTTCAAAATATTTTTTCTGTCTAGGACTCCAAGCCTCAACATCACAAGATTTAACTTTCAAATCGGCTAAATCCCCAGAACAACATTCTAATTGACGAACCGGAACATCCATATTTCTAAAGATTTCAACCGTATATTTCCACATTTGATTATAATAATTCATTGACTCTTCTGGTTCACATAAAACAATCATTTCTTGTTTTTCAAATTGATGAACACGGTACAAGCCTCTTTCTTCTAAGCCGTGGGATCCACCTTCTTTACGGAAACATGGAGAATATGAAGTTAAGCGAATTGGTAAATCACTCTTTTTAATAATTTGATCTTTAAAGCGACCTATCATGGAATGTTCTGAAGTGCCGATTAAATATAAATCTTCACCTTCAATTTTATACATCATAGCCTCCATCTCTGGAAATGACATAACGCCAGTGACAACATCAGCGTGTATCATAAATGGCGGAATGCAGAAAGTAAAGCCTTTATTAATCATGTAATCTCTTGCATAAGCCAGCATAGCCTCATGAAGTCTAGCAATATCGCCTGTTAGGTAATAAAAACCTTCGCCACTAGTACGTCCTGCCGATACTTTATCCATCCCATCTAGGGCTTCAATGATATCAGCATGATACGGTATTTCATAATCAGGAACTTTAGGTTCCCCAAATCTTTCTACTTCCACATTGAAAGAATCATCTTTACCAATAGGAACCGAGGCATCCATAATATTAGGGATAACTAGCATACGTTTACGAATCTCACTACTTAATTTAGTTTGTTCTTCTTCTAAAGTAGCAATTTCCGCATCCATTTCTTTAATTTGTTCTTTTATTTTATTTGCTTCTTCTTGTTTTTTATCACGCATTAAAAGACCAATTTGACTACTTAGCTTATTTTTTTCGGCTTTTAGTCCATCTTTTTTAGTTTGTGTTTCTCTTACTTGGATATCAAATTCATAAACTTCATCAACTAAAGGTAACTTTTCATCTTGAAATTTCTTTTTGATATTTTCTTTTACTAATTCTTTATTTTCTCTAATTAATTTAATATCTATCATATATAAATCCTTCCTAATCGTATAAAAATTATTATATTACTTTTAATCTTCTTAAGCAAGAAAGATTAAGCCTTTTTCCTACTCTTTTTGACGTTTTAGCAATTTACTTCCTTGTTTACTTTGTAATTTAGATAAAATAGTATCAAGTAATGCTTGAATTTCAATACTATCTAATTCTAAGACAACGGAGATTGTTTCTATACTAAATACTATATCATCTATAAGTCCATAATACATGGCATATAAAAGGGCCTCTTCCAAAGTAAATAAGGTTAATAAATCTTGATAAGTTTGACTTTCTATAAAGATTTCTATCCTTCTCTTTACTTCTTCATCTAAAACATTTTTAGCAGGCATATTTTTAATATCATAATTTTTAGAATTTAACAGCCTTCGTTCTATTTTGGAATATAAATCATGATAAAATTTGGGGTATATCTTTAAATCTAAGGTTTTAGTTAAATCACCGGCACACATC
>CAKOSD010000089.1 GCA_934101745.1 uncultured Bacilli bacterium
CCGATATTGTGGCCTTTTATACACCGTGGTTTATTAAAAGATTAAAAGAGGGATTTGTCGATGTCAGAAATCCGTTTAATGAATCCCAAGTAAGTAGAATTTATTTTGAAGATGTAGATATGTTTGTTTTTTGTACTAAAAATCCCAGACCGATTATTCCTTATTTAAAAGATATAAAAAAACCAATCCTTTTTCATGTTACTTTAACAGGATATCATCAAGATATTGAAGTAAATGTTAAAGATAAGAAGGAAATAATCGAAGATATAAAAGAGATAAGTAAGATTTTAGGAAAAAGTAATGTCTATCTAAGATATGATCCCATATTTCTTAATGATAAGTATACGGTAGATTACCACATAAAAGCGCTAAAAAAGTTAGCAAAAGAATTAGAGGGTTATATTGAAAAAATAATTATCTCGTTTATAGATGATTATAAAAATGTCAGAAAGAATGAACGCGTTTTAAATTACCGGGAGTTTAAAGAAATTGATTATAAAACCTTAGGACAAAATATTTCTAAGGAGTGTCATAAACATCATATTAGAGTCCATACTTGTTTTGAAAAAAGAAATTTAGTAGAGTATGGTTTTGATGAGGAAGTATGTTTATCTCATGAACTGGCTTATATGTTAACGGGGAAGAAATATCCTAACTGGAAGGCTCGAAAAGAAGGATTATGTAATTGTGTTAATATAGTAGATATTGGGGTATTTAATACATGTTTTCATTTTTGTAAATATTGTTATGCTAATTTTAAAGAGGAAGATGTTTTAAAAAATAGAAGGTTACATGATGTTAATTCGACGATGTTAATAGGTAAGTTAAAAGATACTGATAAAGTTACCATAAGAAAAAAATAGTTATTACTTCCCACCCACCCACCCTAAAGTTATTATGTTAAATAATAATATCTCTTAAAAATTACGAGAAATAGAAAAAAATACTAGGCAAAGAAAAATAAATATGGTATTATTAAGTAGTTGCAAGTGATATATGGTCTGTTGGTGAAGTGGCTTAACACATTGCCCTCTCAAGGCAACATTCATGGATTCGAATTCCATACAGACTACCAATTTGATATTTAAGTCCTTATATAGGGCTTTTTATTTATACCTTTTGGTTGACAAATGGTGGAATTTGTCTTAAAATAGCAGAACAAAAGAGGGGGATTATGATGAAATTGTTAAAATTACAAAATAAAGAAATTGAGGAAAGTTTAAAGCCAATAGATGCTGAGTCGTTAAGAAAATTAGCAGACGTTGCTTTAAAATGTTATCCTAATATTGAAGAGGGAGTTGTTCGTGATATTTTGTATCAATCTAAATATCAAGCAACTGGATTAGAAGCCAAAGAAAAAGATTTAGAAAATTACTTAGAGGTGGTAAAGACGGCCTTTAATGTGGATACCCAAAACCAAGGTACTTGGTATAATCATGTGGACACTAATATTAATAATATGAGAAATATATATTATCGTTTTTATATAGCACCACGTCCGGATAATATTCATGAATTAGTCAAGGAATTAGCCAAAATGTTTGGGCTTTATAATGTTCCAATAAAATTTAAATATCAATTAACATCAGGAATGAAACACTGCGATAGAATAATTATTTATATTGATAAACCATATAGAGATATAGTTGAACAAATAATCTTAAATATTTATAAAAGAAAACCATATTTATTTACCGGCGCCGAAAGAGCAGCCGCTTGGATTTATGATACTAAAATTCCGGGTGTGTATATGTCACCAGGGTGTCCTAATTCATCCTATGGAAGTGATGTATGTGCGGCAATAATGAACGCTAAGGATACTTTTAAATATCTTTATGGTATTAAATCTAGTACGCCTGCCCAAACTTATCGCGGAATTTATGTGACAAAGATTTATCAAGATTTGGAAATATTAATAGCCTCAACTATGTTTAGAAAAGGCCTACTTCTTTCCAAAAATGATACGATGTTAGCGCCAACCGAGCCGTTTAGTATTAACTATAATAATGATACGGGTGTTTTAACTCATATCTTATGGACTAATGATGGTGTTACTTTAGTTAATTTTTTACCTAATGCTTATGGTAAAGAAGCCTTAATTGATAATTTCTATTCAGTATCAAATATAAAACCTCAACAAGGCGTAAAAATTGAACATTTAACTAAGAATGAATTTTGGGATAGAATGAATAAAGAGTTTCAAGAAAAAGTAAACGCCAATCAACGTGATTTAAATAAAAAAAGAAAATAATTTAAAAATAAACTGGGTAGAAATACCTGGTTTTTAATTTCTAAAATAATAACTCAACCGCAAGTTTAGTTAATTCAACTTAGAAGTTATTTAAATATTTACTATTTTTTTGTAAAGTGGTATCAGGTGATAAAATTATGCAAAGAAAGAAAAGAAATAAAAAAATAATTACGATTATAATTAGTATTATAGTACTAATAATCTTAGGAAGTATATTCTACTCCTATAATAATTTGAGAGGTAAAAATGAGATAGATTTAACGGCCTCTTTAGTTACTAAACAAAATGAAGTAGAGAAAACTATAAAGACTTCTGGTTATACTATTGATAATCCGAAAGTCTTACTAGATCCTTATGATGCTTCACCTCTAACAGCCTTAATTCTTTTTGAAACAGAAGAAGAGGTAAGTCCAAAGGTAACAATAGAAGGCAAAGATAAACTTACTACCATTGAAACTGAGTTTGCTAAGAATACTAAACATTATTTACCTATATATGGGTTATATGCTGATTATAATAATAAAGTAGATATTAGTTATACGTTAAGTGATGGGAAAAAAATAACTAAACAAGTTGAGATTCAAACTAATAAATTACCCGATGATTTTGTTTTACCAACTAGCGTCAAAAAAGAGAGTAGTAAATTAACTAATGATTTATATTTCTTTACCCCATCTAGTAAGGGATATACTTGTGCTTATGATGTTAATGGGGATGTTCGTTGGTATTTATCTAATAATGCTATTTGGGATAATACTAGACTTAAAAATGGACATATGATGGTTAGTACAGAAAGACTAGTTAATAGTCCGTATTATATGACAGGTTTATATGAAATAGATCTTTTAGGTCATATTTATAATGAATACTCCATAAAAGGCGGTTACCACCATGATTATTTTGAACTACCTAATGGTAATTTATTAGTGGCTAGTGATGATTTTAATAATGAGGCTGGTACCGTTGAAGATTATATTGTGGAACTTGATAGAACTACCGGTAATATCGTTAAAACTTGGGATTTAAAAGATGTTTTAAATATGGAAGATGGTAAAAGTGAAAACTGGAGTAATTATGATTGGTTTCATAATAATTCGGTTTGGTATGATGAGGCTACTAACAGTATAACTTTATCGGGAAGACACCAAGACGCTGTTATTAATATTGATTATACAACAGGAAAGTTAAATTGGATAATAGGGGATTCTACTAATTGGAGTAGTGAATATCAAAAGTATTTCTTTACCCCAGTAGGAAAAGACTTTGAATGGCAATGGTCTCAACACGCTGCGATGATTACCCCCGAAGGTTATGTCTTTATCTTTGATAATGGTAATAATAAAAGTAAAGATAGTTCTAAATATGTTGAGGCATCTAACAGTTATTCTAGGGGTGTCATGTATAAAATAGATACTGATAAAATGACTATCGAACAAGTGTATGAATATGGTAAAGAAAGAGGTAGTAGTTTTTATTCACCATATATTAGTGATGTTGATTATTTAAGTAAGAATCATTATCTAATTCATTCAGGTGGTATTGTTTATGTAGATGGTAAAAACTCTAATCAACCAGCCGGATTTTCTAGTAATACGACATTAAAAAGTGATACTGTTGAAGTTTTAAATGATAAAGTCATTTTTGAAATAGTTTTACCAACTAATAATTATCGGGTAGAAAAACTAAGTCTTTATACCGAAAATGATTATGAAAATACTTTAGGTAAAAGACTAGGTAGCCTAGGAGAAACAAAGGTAAGTAAAAAAGATAATAAATTTATTAAAACAGTAGAAATAGATGATGATTATAATAATCGTAATATTACTTTAACTAATGAAGAAGATAGATTAGTAATTAGTGGTAAGTTTAAAAAAGGAGAAAATGTTAGTTTTATCTTAAGAAAAGGTTTTACTAATAATTATTATGATCAAATAATAAGTAAGAAACCTTATACAGCCTTATGTGTAGATATCTTTACAGAAGAAGAAACTAATGAAGGTATTAATATTACGAGATATATTAATAAAGAAGGTTTAAGTGGTAAATATAGTATTTATATTAAGATAAATGATAAAATATATAAGACTAATAATTATATAGAAATTAGTGATTTAAAAGAGGCTTTAGTGTAATATCGTTATTACTACTAAACCTCTTTTTTGTTAAAAATTGACTATATATAATAATGAAAATAACTATTAAGACTTATTATGTTTATAAGATATAGTATAAGATACTCTAATTCATTTAATTTAGCAATAGTTTTTTAGTTATTTTAATTCGCCTAGGGTAAATTGGATAATTGTAGTAAAAATATTAGATATACCTATATCTGGTTGAATATGAAACCAAATTTTATTGTTTTGACTCCAATATCCAATAGTGTCGTATTTAGTACCATTAGTTTCATTTGTGTATAAAACAACAGCATCATCTCTAAATTTTATTAATCCTTGAGGATCTTCAGCCTTTTCTAAAGTTTCTGGAAAATAGTGTGTAAGCTTATTATCAATTTGTTTATAGGATTTTTCACATATTGTTGAACTTACTGAACTTTTTATAATGTTTAATGTCTCGCTATTATCATTGCCAATAGTAATTAAATTAATATTATTTTGCCATATCGTATTAACAACATCACTCGTTCCCCATACAGAATCGTAGGAGATTACTAGGTCATAATCTGAGGATAATATATGATTTAAATCAATGTCATCACCATTTTCTTTATAAACAGTTTGATAATAATTATTTATTATGGTTAAGTCTCTATAATCATTTCTAACATAATAATAAATTTTGGCTGGATTCTTATTTACTATGATACCAGTATCTAAAGTGATTTCATCATTTTGATTATTACTAGTATCAGTTAAAGTACCACTACTGATTTTAACTTTTAGATTGCCGGCTCCTCCAACCATG
>CAKOSD010000090.1 GCA_934101745.1 uncultured Bacilli bacterium
ATATTAAAATGAGTAAAGAGGCTTTCCAAAACTTAAAAAATTTAAAAAAATTCAATTATGAACATATTTATAGCAAAGCCAATTCGAAAGAAACATTAGATAAGTGGCAAGAGATGATGGAAACTGTATTTAATAACTCTTTAAAAGATTTAAAAGAAGAAAATGCTACTAGTGATATTTATATCTATTTTTATAAATACATGAATGATGATTATAAAAAGAATACGCCTAAGGAAAGAGTAGTAATTGATTATATATCAGGAATGACAGATCGTTTCTTTATTACTTCTTATGAAAAAATAATAACACCTAATAATTAATCTTAGAGCCTTAGTACCAAGATTCAATAAATTTAAGACATTATTACCGAATATTCATAAGTTTATAAATAGTTAAAAGTTAAATTGACTTTTTACCCGTTTAATAAGATAATATAAGTAGAGGTGAATTACTTTGCAAAAGAAAGAAAAAAACTTAACTATAACCCCGGAGGAAATAGAAAATAATCATATTGTTAAATCAACTAAGTCCTATTTAATTGTCTTTAGTACTTTATTTTTATCAATATTATTACTGTTAGTAGGAAGTCTTTTCCGTACTAATATTACGCCAGATTATCCAATTGTTTTTAAGGGTGCTGATAATCGTTTAATGGTAATAACTCGTAATAATGATGTTAACGATATAACGAATATTGAAGAAACCGATATTGTTTATGCTAATAGTGATGTTAGATTCATTTTATATACGGATAAAAACACTTTATATCTTTTAGATACTACTAGTACTAGCAATAAAAAGATTCTTACTAATAATGCGAGCAGTTATGGCTTTAGTAGTGATGATAAATATGTATATTACATTGAAAATAATAAGGACCTTCGCCTTTATAATCGCAAAACCAACGCATCTACCCTTGTTGATACCGATGTTACAAAATTTTTAGATATCTCCTTAAATTATGCTATATATGAAAAAGATAATAGTTTAATTGTTAAGGACATTGAAACCGGTTCAACAGACATTGCCGCTAAATCTTATGAAGAAATTATTCTAAGTAAAGATGGAAAAAAGATGCTTTATTCTAATTTAAATGCTGATGAGTCCTTAAATTATTACTTATATAACTTTGCCGATTCTAGCAATAATCGAATTTTAACTAATATCGAAGAAATATTAAGTTATAATCCTAACTTCACAAAATTTATCTATACTACCAAAACAACTGATACTATAAATATTTATAACAATATTAAAGATAGTAAGGCTAGTAGTGATAAAAAATTTGTTGCTTTAGATAAAGATAGTGTAACTAAAGAAGAATACGAGGCAAATAAAAAATTAGGTGAAGAAGTAAATTTGCGTAATGAAATGCGTGATTATGCTAAAAATTATACCGTCAGGGCCTATGATGTTTATTATCAAAATAATCAGACTAAGACTTTGCTGGCTAGCAGTGTTAACAAAGTTTATCTAGAGGATATTGCTGACCGCAAATTAATTTATACTAAGATGAATTGGAATAATGCTTTTGATTTAGCCAATTACACATCCTTAGAAGAATTTAAGAAAGACGTTGAGATTAATAAAGAAAATGGCCTTTATTATAAAACAGTTGATACAGAATCATCCCTTGTTAAAGAAAATGTTAATGAGAATATAGTCGTAGAATTACTAAGTGGAGATGGAATTTACTTTAGTGAAGATGATAATTTATATTATAGTAAAGTAACTAATAAAAAAGCCAGCCTTTATAAATTAGTGGCTGAAAATTTAATCCATTCTATTAAAGATATGACTAGTGACATGGGTTTAATTTACTTAGTTAAAGAAGATAACACTAACACTTTAAAATATATAAGTGGTGGCAAATCAAGTGTTATCAGTACTAATGTTTATCCGGAATACGTAACAATTTCAGAAACGGAAAACGGTGTTTATTATTTAAAAGATTATGAAAATAATAAGGGAAAATTAATGCTTTATAATGGTATTATAAATAGCAAGATTGCTGATGATATTAATTCATTTATTTATATTAATGATGATTTAATGTATGCCACGAAAAATTTTGACGATAATAGTAGTACATGCGATTTATATCGCTTAAATGGTAGTAAATTAACTTTAGTTTATAAGGGAGTTTCAAAATGGTATAATCCTATTGCCAAAGAAAGTACTATTAATAAAGAAGCCCTAACTAATTAGGACTTTTTTGTTTAAAATTTAAAAAAATGTAAATAATAAAAAAGAAGGAGAATAATTAATTAAGAAGCAGTATAATTTGATTAATTAAAATTAAATATGGAATATAAAAATTATAAACACGATACCTATACACTTTATACAATTAAAACTGATAAATTTAAGACTTGTCATTTAGAAATAATATTTAAAAATAAAATAAAGAAAGAAGAAATAACTATATTAAATCTTTTAGGAACGTATCTGGCCTATACTTCTCAAAAATATCCTAAGCGTCGGGATGTTATTGAGGCTTTAGAAGATCTTTATGATGCTAACTTTTATGAAACCAATACTAGAGTAGGGCAAAATATTTTTGCTACCTTTGTGATGGATTTTCTAGATCCTGTTTACTGTCAAAAGAATTTTTTAGATGACGTTTTAGCATTTCCCTTTGCTTTTATCTTCAATCCTAATTTTAGAAATACGGTTCCCGATAAGAAAATCTTTGAAGTGATTGTTAATATGATTAAAAGTTCAATTCTTAGTAGTAAAGATAGTCCTACTAATTATGCCTTTAAACAAGCCTTTAAAACCTTAGGTAATGATAATCCGGCGGGTTTTGATATGAATGGTGATTTAGAAATATTAAAAAATATAACTCCAGAGGACTTATATAGTTACTATCAAAGATTCTTAAAAGAATTTAGTTGTGATATTTATATTATTGGTAATTTAGATATGGAATATGTGGATATGAAAATAGCCGAAAATTATAAAAACAACTATGTGGTTCCTTCAATAACTGATTATTATCTAAACTATCCTTTAAATAAAAAAATAGTTGATAAGTGCGAGATGGGACCTTATGAACAATCCTCGTTTATTATGCTTTATAAAACCGACATGTTAAGTGAAAAAGAAAAAAACTATGTTATTCATTACTTTAATTCCATTTTTGGTAGTGGGTCTTTAAATAACAAGTTAAACCAATATTTGCGTGAAGATAATGGCTTATGTTATAGCACTTACAGCGCTTATCAAAAAATTGACAATTTGTTTATTGTCTATGCCGGTATTGATGCCGAAAATAAAGAGGCCTGTGTTAAATTGGTTAAAAAGGCTCTAAAAGAAATGCAACAAGGTAAATTTGCTGATGAAGAAATTACTTTTGCTAAGGAAAATTTAAAAAATCAGATAAAATTGAGCCTAGATACAGAAACTAGTATTTTAGATAACTATGTTTTCCATAATTTAATCAATTCTCCCTTACTTAATGAACGCATTAAAGAAATTAACAATGTTACTAAAGATGAAATTGTTAATTTAAGTAAAAAGATTAAATTAAATTCTATCTATTTATTAGGAGGCACTAATGTTAAAGAAAATAAAAATTAATAAATATAATGAAACTATTTATTATGAAAAATTAGATAATGGTCTAGAAGTATATATGTGGCCCAATAATAACGTTAGTAGTTATTATGCGACTTTATCTGTTAAATATGGCAGTGTTGATACTAACTTTAAAATCAAAAACAAAACTTATGAAGTCTCGAAAGGTATTGCTCATTTTTTAGAACATGTTAAATTTAATGAAGGACCAAATAAAACGGCTCATGAATATTTTAATAAATTAGGATCAGCCATTAATGCTTTTACAACATTCAATTATACTTCGTATGAAGTAACCGCCACTGATAAAATAAAAGAAAATATTACCCATTTGCTTGATTATGTCCAGACTCCTTATTTTACCAAAGAACTAATTGAAAAAGAACGAAAGATTATTCTTTCTGAAGTAAAAATGGGAAAAAATAATCCTTATCAAGTTTTATATTATACTTTAAATGGTACAGTCTTAGTAAATGATAATCATCGTTATTATGTTACCGGGGATATTGAAGATGTTAAAAACATAACCTTGGAGGAAATAAATTTAGTTTACAATACTTTTTATCATCCTAGTAATATGTTCCTAACTATAACAGGTAATTTTGACCCCGAGTATCTGAGTGTCGTTATTAAAGAAAACCAAAGTAATAAAGAGTTTAAAGCTTACTTAGAACCAGAAAAAATAACTGAAAAAGAACCGGAACGAGTAGCAGTCCGAGGAATTGATATCGCTGGGAATATTGCTTTACCGAAGTTGAAACTAGCCTATAAAATAAAAAAAGACTTATTAGGCAATTTATCTGATTTAGAAAAATTAGTGTATGTCCGTATTATTTTAAATGCTAACTTTGGAACGACTAGTGAGTTAAAAGAAAAACTATTAGAAAGCAATTTAGTAACTAAGTTAAGTACTAGTGCTAGTATTGTTGGGGATTATATTGAAGTAGTTATAAGTGCTGAAACTAGTTATCCTAACGAAATAATCAAGATATTAAAAGAAACTTATAGTAATATGGATATTACTAAGAAACGTTTAGAAAGAAGAATTCGTTGTAATATTGCTGATTTTATCTATGGCTTAGATGATATTGAGTATACTAATACAGTAATTCAAGATAATATAATTATGTATGGTAAATTAATAACTAATACGTATGATATAATTAATAGTTTAAATGTTAATGAGGCTAATAAGATTATTAAGGCTATGCAAACGGAGAATAACTGCTTTGTAATTATGCATCCGATAAATAAAGAAAAACAATCTAATAATGTTTAGGTTGTTTTTTAAATATAAAAAAAACTCTCGAATTTGAGAGTCTTTTTACTATCTGTTGTAATATTCAACGATTAATGCTTCGTTAATATCAGGATTTAATTCGCTTCTATCTGGGAAACGTAAATATTTTCCTGTTAACTTATTAGCGTCAAATTCAACATAAGCAGGTCTATTTAAAGTAGCCTCAACAGCTGCCTTAATAGCAGGATGGTCTAAAGATTGTTCTTTAACAGCGATAACATCACCAGGTTTTACTGTATATGAAGGAATATCAACTT
>CAKOSD010000091.1 GCA_934101745.1 uncultured Bacilli bacterium
GTGAATTTGGTTCTTTTGAATTTGAAACACCTAGAGATAGAAATGGTGAATTTGAACCTAAAAATAGTTTCTAAAAATGCAAGAGATGTATCAGGAATAGAAGATAAAATTATATATTTATATGCCAAAGGATTAACAACCAGAGATATAAATGAGCAAATTCGGGAATTATATGGTATAGAAGTATCTGCCACAATGGTAAGCAATATAACTGACCAAATAATACCTGAAATAAAAGAATGGCAAGAAAGACCATTAGATGATGTTTATCCATTCGTATTTGTAGATGCAGTACATTTCAGTGTAAGAGAAGATAATCATATAGTTAAAAAAGCAGCTTATGTTGTTTTAGAAATCAATTCAGAGGGGTTTAAAGAAGTTTTAGGAATATGGATAGGCGAAAATGAATCAGCTAAATATTGGCTCGGTGTATTAAACGAATTAAAACAACGAGGTGTTAAAGATATACTTATAATATGTAGTGATAATTTAACAGGAATTAAAGAAGCTATAAACGCAGCATTTCCAAATACAGTACAGCAAAGATGTATTGTTCATATGATAAGAAATTCAGTAAAATTTGTTAATTATAAAGATTTAAAAGAATTTACAAATGATTTAAAGAAAATTTATACCTCAGTAGATGAAGAAAAGGGATATGAGCAATTACAAGAAATAAAAAATAAATGGGATCAAGCATATAGAAATTGGGGACCTATATTATCTGAATTATCTATTATGTTTGATGGAAGAATTTAGTTCTTTGAAAATTAAATATTATATGTTATTATTTAAATAACAAAAAAAGAAACCGATTAAGGTTTCAAAATATCGTGGTTAGATGTCATTTACACAGAATTCCTTACACACTCAAGAAAAAAAACTGTTAGAAACTAATTATTTAATTTCGTAACAGCCCTAACTTATCAAACGGTCTCTTTCCTTTATTTCATAAACATCTATTTTACTTATATTATCTAAAAGTTCACTATTTAAAACATTATAACTAGAATCAATATCTTGAATCATTAATTCTATTTTATCTACTATCTTTAAATAAACACTTATTTTGTTTTCTAAACTTTGTAAATATTTTAAATAACTAAAATCTAAAGGTATATCATATTTAGTACTGTTTTTGGCTTTATATAAGTTATCTCTTAAATCTTTAATATCAGTTTTCGTAACATTAATTAAACCGTTACTTGGATATATAAGCCTCATGATAACTCCTTATTCTTACCCGTAACTTCAATTACCCGATTCATATCATTTACAACCTCATTATTAATATCTTTTAATGATTTAACAAATCTTAAATACTTATCCCGGTCTTGAGCTACTATACTAAAATATTTAACAGAAGATGCCCCCACCCACTCTTTAGTGTCAGTTGGTACATTTTCTAATCTATCAAACATTTTATTTATTTCATATTCTAAATCCTCAATGGATTTTTTTATATCATCTGTTATTTCTAAAGCATTATTAGTATCAACATATTTAATTGCCATAATTCACCACTAATTTACCGTTTGTTTTCCTTGTAAAGAATCAATTACCTCATCGATAGCCGGTATAACAACCGTTCTTAAATAATTTATCGTAGAACTTATACTAGATTGTAAGTCCTTACTTTTTTCCGTTGTTAGACTAGGCATATCATTAACCATATAATTATTATTTAAATCTTTAACTAAATTACTATTTGCTTCATTTACTTTAACTAAATGGTCTAAAGTTTTATTAACTGATTCTTTTAAAATTTTATATTGCTCTAATTTTACTACAATATCACTAGATGTCATATAAATATTAATCTAATGTTTTATTAGCAGCCTGAGATCTTAAAGATTCAGCATCACTCATAGTTGTATTAGCAATTGTCTTTGAAGATTCTTGGAATTGGGCATAAGCACTATCTAAACCATTTGCAACTTGATCTAAGCCAGTTAAATATGTAGCCATTAATTCCTTAACTGATCTTACATATTCACGAGCAGCGGCATTAGTTTCCCCTTTTAAGAAAGTATCAATTTCCTTGCCATCATCAAAACTATTTACAGATGATTGCATTTCTTGAATATACTTCTTAATATTAGCCTTTACATCTTCAATAGCCGATTCATTCATACCGGCGAAGCCACCATCGTAAATCTTACTTGGAGTTGTAGCGCCTGTTATACTATTTTTAATTGATGATGTAGCATCCTTAACAGTGTTTATTCCTTCTTTAACAACATCAGCACCAGATTTCCAAATGCCAGAAAGAGCATTCCACGCCATACCTACAGGAGAAGAATTCCACATAAACTTTCCAATACTACCTAATAGACCCATACTAGTTACCTGCCTTTCCAACTAAACTATCTTCGGCATCAGCCATTTTATTAACAATTGTAGCCATTTCTTGTTCTAAATTTTCATAGTAAACATCTAAAGTAGCTGACATTTTGTTTGCTAACTCCAGCATATTTTCCTTAAATCTGTCTGCAGAAGCCCCTCTCCAAGCACTATCTACACCACTTTGTAATTCACTCATGTACTTAGACATAGAATTTTTTGTTTGTTCTATTAAATTAGCCTTAATATTAGCCATTGCAGTTTTCATTGCTTCAGGATCATAACCAATTGTAGAACTATTAATATCATTTAAAGCCATAACATATCCTCCTCTTAATCTATCATGTTTTTGCTTTTCTCTTTAATAGATGCTGTCAAATCATTAATAAGAGTATTAAGATAATTGGTATCTTCCTTAACTTTTTTCGTTAACATAATTAAATCATCAGAATACGAAACAATATTACTTTTTATTCTTTCATAATTACTGCTTAAACTAGTTATTTTAACCTTTAAATTATCAAAAGTATCACCCTTATAGTAATCCTCTAAACTTATAAACTTACTATAAATATCATTAAATAATTCTGATATTCGATCAGCATAATCTAAAATATCCATACTAAGTTCGCCTAGAGCATCAACATTTACTTCATAACCCATATTTATGATTAACCCTTTCTATTAAGCCTCACGTACTCTCTACGTTCATCTTCATTTTAACATAAATAAAAGGCTTGTAAACACTTTTTTTGATTTTTTTATCTAAATAGTGTCAACAAACCTTAAATTTTACATGATTTTTTTAGAACAAAACTAACTCCGTACCGTTTTTTATATCACTTTTCCTGACTAATAAGTCCTTAGAATATATTAAACCCGTCTGTCTATTTGCTAAAAACACATTATCTTTTTTCGGATAGACTTTAGAAAGTTCACTTACTACATTACATAGTAATATCCCAATTTCTCCAATATATTTATTAACCGGAATATACATTTCGTAAGTCTTGTCTATTTCTGGTACAAATAACTTTATTAAAACTTTATACGCCATTATTCCTCACCATCCATCATTACTTTAATAACTTTATAAGAATCATTATCTACTTCGTATCCTAAACCAGCAAAATTAAGTTTTTTATCATCATTAGTTAAACTACTAGTCTTAAATAGACTTTGCGTCCCAAAACCATTACCTAACCATAAGCCATTCTTGTCAAGTTCATTATACCAACGTTCTAATTTCAAACTTCTAATCTTATCATAATCATCAATCATAATATAAATGGACTTCTTAGCATCTTTTACATGACTAAATAAATTATCATAAATCTCTGTTCCCGCCTTGGTTAAGCGCTTTTTATATTGTCCCATACCAATCACAATATTTACGGCATAATCTTGAGATTCACTTCGTGTTAGACAATCTCGTTCTAAAGAGGCTGTTAAAACATCAAAATCATCATTAAATAATTTAATATCTAACTCTGGTAACTTAAAGATATTTAAAATATCAATAACTCTAACCTTTACATTAGGTACTTTAGCTAAAATATTAGTAAGAGCATAAATGAATGTTATATAATCTTTAATATTACGCCCCGTAAATAAGTGAATTTTACTCTTAAGTAAATCATACTTCGTTACATTTTTACCAACTAAATCATAACCAAATGGTACCTTACTTAAATCAGTTATATACTTAATTAAATCATCACTAGTAACATTTTCTGGTACTTTAATTAATTGTTTTACTTTATATAAATAATAATCACATAACTGTTCTGCAAATTGTTTTATCGTTTCAGTTTCTTTTTCTATCGGTACAATATAAGCCGTTTGAAATTCATTATATGAGTTAACATCACTATCATTTATCTTAACAATACCTCGGCCTAAAACATTCTTAGGAATTAGTCCACGACGACAATTAGTTATATTACGATACAACGAATCATCTTTCATTTGCATAACAACAGTATGATTAAAATATTGTAGTTGTCTTTGTCTTAAGGCTGTCTGGGAAGTAACACTAACCACAAAAACAATTCCATATTTAGCCGCATCTCTAAATAAATTAGTAAAAATATCCGATAATTTTGAATAATTTTCCCCTAAAACATCAAAAGCATTAATAGTAAAACAAATAAGCGGTAATTTCTGTTCATTCATTTGATTATAGTATGTAAATGAGCCGTTATAATCAGCCATCATATTTTTTCGATTTTCAAATTCTTCAGCGATTAAACTTATAATATTAATAACAGAATCCGGATCATCTTGTAATATAACTTCCCCAACCTGTGGAAATTTTAAGAAACGACGCAATGATTCACTACCAAAATCAATTATATAATGGGCAATTTCATATGGAGTATGTTCAATTATAGAAGACCAAAGTAAAGTTGATATAAATCTTTCCGCACTAGCCAGATTATTACTAATAATTGCGACATTTCCATTGGCTAAATCTATTTCTAATAAACCTTGTCTTTGATTAGCCGGATCATCAAATTCACCTACGGCTATTTTATAAGTATAAGCCGGAGCCTTAGTTCGATTATATTTCTTACATAAATCACTAATCATAATTGTAGTTGGAGTTGATGTTATTTGTGTAGAGGTGTTTATAGTACAGCCTACTGGCTTATCACCGTCCATTGTAGTTAAAATATACATTCCATAAGATAATTTTGTTAATGCAAATGTATTCATAGTTTTCACTCCTTATTAGTAATAATTGTTAATTATAGTAAAAAATTTTAAGT
>CAKOSD010000092.1 GCA_934101745.1 uncultured Bacilli bacterium
TATTAAAACCCTTCGTAATACTCTTGGTAAATATCGTAAATTCATTGTTACGGTTAGAGCAATAGGATATAAATTTGAATACCAAAATTAAAACAGGAAAATTAAGAAACTCTCTTCACTTTAAAACTCTGGAATATTTAATTGTCTTCTCCATTTCTATTTTACTTTTACTATGGCTAGTTCAAATTGTCTTTTTTAAGATTTATTATGAAAAATACCAAATAAATTATATGAATGAACTAGTAGAACAAATAATAAATATTGATAGTAATAAGATTATAGAATCTATGGATGATATAACCCTAGATAATAATATTTGTTTAGAATATATGGATTATTATGGTAATCAGTACTACTATAATAATAAAATTTCCTCTTGTCTTTTAGGGCGTAATAAAATAATAGATAAAGAATTAATTAAATTTAAACAATCTGGTGAAGAGACTTCTTTTGAAAAAATATTAAATCCCATTAACAATAGCGTTTCTCTGTTATATGGAATTAAAAAGGGTAATGGTTATATTTTCCTCTTTACCTCATTAGAAGATATTGGTACTACTACATCATTAATAAAAAATCAATTAATTTATATTACTCTTCTTGCCATTTTATTTTCGATAGTTATTGCCATGTTTTTATCCCAAAGAATTGCTAAGCCTATAAGTGATATGACAAAAAGCGCTAAAAAATTAGCCGATGGTAATTATAGTGTTCAATTTACCACAACTGGTATTAAAGAAATAGATGAACTGGCCAATACTCTTAATTATTTAGAACAAGAAGTTTCTAAAACTGATGAATACCGCCGTGATTTAATGGCTAATGTTTCTCATGATTTAAAAACACCACTAACTATGATAAAAGCCTATGCTGAAATGATAAGAGATATAACTTTAGATAATAAAGAAAAAACTAAAGAAAACTTAAATGTAATTATTGATGAAACAGATCGTCTAAATATCTTGGTAAATGATATCTTAGAACTTAGTAAACTTCAAAATAATCAAGAAACTTTAAATATAGAAAAATTTGATATAGTTGAATTAATAAGTGATATTTTAAAAAGATATCAAATTATAAAAGAAACCGAAAACTATAATTTAATCTTAGAAAGTCCTAAAAGTATCATTGTTAAGGCGGATAAAAAAAGAATCAGTCAAGTTATTTATAACTTAATTAATAATGCTATTAATTATACTGGTGATGATTTAACTGTTACGATAAGAATTACCGAGGGTTCTAGGGATTGTAAAATAGCGGTAATTGATACCGGCAAAGGTATAGATGAAAAAGATCTACCTAATATCTGGAATCGTTATTATAAAAAAGAAAAAAATCATAAAAGAAATGTTGTGGGGACTGGGTTAGGTCTTTCTATAGTAAAAAATATCTTAGAACAGCATAACTTTAAATACGGAGTAAGTAGTATTAAAGATAAAGGCACAACCTTCTATTTCCAAATAAAAAAATAATAAAAAAATTAACTTTCACTTTTCTATCACATATTTTTCATAATTGATTGGTACTATGTAATTGTGAAAGGAAGAATGATAATTAAGAAAGAAAAAAGGTAATTAAAAGATGTAAAAAATTTAATTATTATATAAACAATATATCTTATAAAAAGATATAAAGATAGGTTAAGAATTAGCCAAATCAAACGCTTGTGGACATTAACGATATATTAAAAGTTAATGGTAGATACAAGAAATCATAATAATATTATGATAATTCATATATAAACCCTATACAATTAAGATAACATATAAACAATAAACTCACACTTTTTAAGAAAGGTATTCCCTTTCTTATTTTTTTTTGTTAAAATTAATTAAGGTGAAATTTATGTTTTTAAAATATTTAATAGTTTTTTTGATTTCCATGGTTCCTTTAATTGAACTTCGTGGAGCCATTCCTTACGCCGTTGGTTTTAAGCTTCCCTTACTACCTTCTTATGTTACAGCCATTCTCGGAAATATGTTGCCAGTTCCTTTTATTTTCTTCTTTGCTCGCAAAATTCTAGAGTGGGGAAAAGATAAAAAACTAACCAGAAAATTCTTTACATTCTGTTTAGAAAAAGGTAATAAAGGTGGTAAAAAACTTCAAGAAAAAGCCGGACGTAATGTCTATTTTGCGTTATTCTTGTTTGTTGGTATTCCTCTTCCAGGAACTGGGGCTTGGACTGGGACTCTAGCCGCCTCCCTTTTAAATCTTGATTTTAAGAAAAGTGTTATTGCTATAATGGGGGGCGTTGTTTTAGCCGGTATTATCATGGGCTTAGTTTCCCTAGGTGTCTTCAATATCTTTTAATTTATAAATGGTAAAATAAAAATACAACACTACTGTTAATGATGTATCTTTTTTAACTAATTATTTATTTAATTTATTAATTATTATTAGGTTAATTATTCTGTGATTTTTACCGGCTTGCTGTACTCTTTACCCTTAGTATCCACTAAAGCCTTACTTATAGTTAAATTCTTTTTTAATTTACCAGTTTCATTATTACTAATAGTCTCACTACTAGCAATTTTATCTATAATATCCATTCCGGCAATTACCTTACCAAATGCAGCATAATTATTATCTAAATTCGTAGCAGTATCTAGCATAATGAAAAATTGACTACCAGCCGAATCATTGGCAGTACTTCGCGCCATGGAAACAATTCCTTTGGTATGCTTCAAAGTATTAGTAAAACGATTGTTAGTAAATTCTCCTTTGATTGTATAACCAGGACCACCCGTTCCATCGCCCTTAGGATCACCACCTTGTAAAACAAAACCAGGTACTAAACGATGGAAGGAATTATTATCATAAAAACCTTGTTTAACTAATGAAATAAAGTTATTAACCGTATTAGGAGCAATCTTAGGGTATAACTCCATAACAACCGCCCCATAACCGCTAATCTCCATGGCTACTACCGGATTTTCCGTATCATAGTTGGAAAGACTTGTTTCATTACCATCAACGTTAAAATCAATTCCCAGTAAATTTTCAGAATTTTTACTACTTTCACATCCCGTACAAAATAGTAAAATACTAATAATTAAAACACTTAAAAACTTTTTCATTTCTAATATCCTTTCTTTATCTAAAAATAGTATAACATATCTTAAATTTATGGTACAATAGACAAGCGTTTAAAAAAGCAAAATAAAATTTATTATAAAAAAAAGAAAGGAAGCGTCTTTTAAAGACCATAAAATTACTATGTCTGAAAATATAAAATTTATTAATAATCATGATTCTAATATCAACCCTATTCATATAAAATGGGATGATTACTTTGCTACCTTTGCTTTAATGACCTCATTAAGATCTAAAGACCCCGACCGTAAAGTAGGAGCCGTAATTGTTTCTAAAGATAACCGCATCTTAGCAACCGGATATAACGGGGCCCCAATCGGAATTGCTGATACCGAAATACCTTGGACTAAAGTTGGTACTTTTTTAGAAACTAAATATGCTTATGTTGTTCATGCTGAGGCTAATGCTATTTTAGGATATAATAACGATAAAACTCTCCTTAAAGGGGCAAAAATCTATACTACTTTGTTTCCTTGTAACGAATGTATGAAATCTATAATCCAAAGTGGAATCACCGAAATAATTTATCTGGATAATCATAATTTTGCTAAAGATACTTATACGGGAGCCCGTTATATGGTAAATATTCATAATAAAAATAATAATGTTCCCAAAATAACCTTAAGACCTTATAGCATAACTCCTGAGGCTAAAAACTTAATAATAAGTGCCATTTTAGAAAACCGAACTATAATACCGGAAGAAAAAATTGATGAATATGATGAATCCCAAAAACTTAGTTTAAAAAATACCCTCGTCAATAAAAATGTAGTAAAATAAATAAAGAAAGAAGAATTAATATGTTAAATATCGTTTTATTTGAACCGGAAATACCTCAAAATACCGGTAATATCATGCGTACTTGTGTGGCTACTCATACCAAGTTGCACTTAATTAAACCTTTAGGTTTTTCTCTAGATGAAAAATATATCAAAAGAAGTGGCGTTAACTATATTCCGTATTGTGATTATACTGTTTATGAAAATATTGAAGATTTTTTTGCTAAGAATAAGGGTACTTATTATTTTCTAACTAGATATGGTCATAAACCCCATACATCATTTGATTATTCTGATCCTGATGAAAATATTTATTTCTTTTTTGGTAAAGAATCAACAGGGATTCCGCCTAAGATATTAAAACCCTATCTTGATAAATGTATGCGTATACCAATGACTGATAAAGTTAGAGCCTTGAATCTTTCTAATACGGTGGCAATCGTTTTATATGAGGCTTTAAGACAACAAGATTATCTGGATTTATTAAGAGATGAGCCTCATAAGTCTAAGACTTTTATTGAAGATAGTATAGATTAGTTTAGTGATTATTATTACTTCCCAACCGCCACACCCTAAAATATTATTATTTATAAACATAATACATTTATTTTTTATTAGAAATATTATCTAAGATAATTAAATATAAAATTTAATATCTAGTAAAATTATTATGTTTATGATACCATTAAATTGGTGATAATATGTATAATTGTAGAAAATGTGGTCATGCTTTATCTTCTAATAGTGCTTTATGTCCTAATTGTGGAGCGATGATGGATAATAGACAACTAGAAATAAGAAAAGGTCTAAAAAATAATAATAGTGCTTATCTAGATAGACTAGATGCTATTCGGAGTAGAAATATAATGAATAAAAATGAAGAAAAAAGTAATACTAATATAGTAGGATATGCTATCTTTGTAATAGCAATAGTATTACTAATTGCCTTTATAATAGGAGTAGCACTTATCCGTAGATAGGACTTTTTTATGGCAACACTTCTAGTATGTGTAAAAATATTTTTGGGAAGAATACTTGATGTTAGTATTGGAACAGTAAGAACAGTAATTTCTGTAAAAGGTCAAAAATTTGCAGCGTCTGTCCTTGCTTTTTTTGAGGTTTTTATTTGGTACTATGTAGCAAGA
>CAKOSD010000093.1 GCA_934101745.1 uncultured Bacilli bacterium
CATTTATATCACAATTATTAGTTATCTTAAAAGTATATGGTGTTAACTTACTACCAGCCGCATCACTGATGGGATATTGTTTTTCTAAATTAATAGCACTTGATTCACTACTATAAGTTATATCAAAACAACTAGTCATCGCCGTATTTACTTTATCCTGACTAACGCTGATATTCCATAAAGAATAAGATACGCCAATTCCTAAAAACAAAACAATTCCTAAAATTAAAAAAACTCTTATTATTAATCCTTTTTTCATAACTACACCTACTATCAATCTAATTTTAGCATATTGTTGTGCGTATTAGAAGAACTTTTAAAGAATAAACCTACTTAAATGGGAAAATACTTTTAAGTAAGGTGATAAAAGTATGAACAATAACCATAATAATTTAGAAACATTAAGAGAAATTAACAATTTAAAAGCCAAAGAAGTTGCCGAAAGACTAGGAGTTTATAAATCAATTTATAGCGAATGGGAAAATAATAAAACCCCAATTCCCACAAAAAGATTAATCGAACTGGCCAATATTTATCAAATAAATATTGATTACCTCTTAAACTTAACCTCTAAAAAAATAACGATTCCTGATTTCCAAAGTATAAACTTAAAAGAAATTGGTATTCGTCTAAAAAATATTCGTACCTCTCTTAACTTTTCCCTTCGTACTTTAGGGCAAGAACTTAACTGCTCTTTTTCGGCCTTAGCAGCCTACGAACGCGGGGAAAAACTTATTAATAGTGAAATACTTATTAGTTTGGCTCTTCTTAGCAATATATCAATCGATTATATTTTAGGTCGCATCCCTACCAAAAATATTCTATTAGATAATAAAAAACATTAAAAAGCATTCTTAAACTTTCTAATGTCTTTTAATTTTAAAACTTTATAAATAGTCTTATTATTTTTGGTAAAAAGATAAGTAAACCAACGATAAAGGCGACAATTGCATTTACTAACACCGCTCCGGCAGCAATATCCTTAACATGACCGGCTTTAAGATTATATTCCGGACTAACCATATCCACTACTATTTCAATCGCCGTATTTACCATTTCTAACGAAATAACCAAACCAAACAAAATAAAACAAATTATCCATTCCCACATACTGATATTTAAAAGTATACCTGCTATAATCACTAATACCATCATTGCAAAATGAATTTTCACATTTTGCTCACTTTTTAAACTAGAACCAATTCCCTTAAAAGCATACTTAAAACTATTAATTAATTTTTTATTTTTCATTTTCAAAACCCTTCTCATTATATTAAAAACCATTCTTTAACACAAACATCATAACTAGCAAACATCCTTAATTAAAACCAACTCTTCATCACATTCATTTTTACCCTTTTTTAAAGAATCATCGCTAACTTTCTTATGAAGAGTAAACCCATTCTTTTCTAAAAATTTAATAAATTCCTTATATTTAGGATAAACAGTAATATAAATAATACTTGCCTTAACTTCAATTGCTCTTTTATAAGCAATCTCAAGATATGCCGTACCTATTTTCTTACCTGTATTTGTTACCTTAAACGTTGATATCTTTAATATTTTATTTTTACTTTTAATTTTCTTTAAACTAGACTTTTCTATAATATCTGAAATATCTTGGTATTTTTCTTCTTTTAAAAGCAAGAAAGAAGTAATATTACTATTTTCATCTTCTGTTATATAAGCAAAATAACCATTTTTTCTCTTTTTTAAAAACCATTCATTAAAATTAGTATAATCATTTCTTAAAGAGTTAAAAAAAGCATCATTTAAATCTATCTTATTTAAAGATTTTTTTATAATATTCATTCTTTTCCTTTATCCAAATAGGTAACTTTTCTTGTAAGGGAGCAAAACCTCTTCCCCCTTCTAAATAATTACCAGCATATTTATCATCACCATCATACATTCTTTTTAAAGAACATTTAATTTTCTTTTCATCCTCTAAAACCTCTAACACTTTAACACAGATCATTTCATCTATCTTAGCATACTTACTTACATCTCTTACAAACTTTTTAGAAATTTCAGATATATGTATTAATCCTATATAATCATTATATTTAATAAATATGCCATAAGGAGCATATCCTGTTACTGTTACATGAATAACATCACCAATATTTACCATAACTACCTCGCTTTTAAAAAAACTTCTAAAAGTATTATAACAATTATCTTTACTAATGGCAAAAAATTTAGTTTAATAGATATGTGGTGATAAAAATGACTGATAATAATATTAATTTAGATAATTCCTTAAACAAAGAAAACCCTTCTCTGGAAATGACTACTTTAGAAAAAATACTTAACGTTATTAATATGTTAAGACCTTACATTAATGCCGATGGGGGCGATATTGAATTTATTAAATATGAAGATAAATATGTCTATGTTAAATTTCACGGTGCCTGTGCCAGTTGTGGTAGTATTGATTATACTATTAAAGACGTATTATACAACGCCATTAAAGACGATGTTCCTGAGGTTGAAGGTGTAATTAACGTAGCAATCTAATTAAGAGTAATAAGTATTTTTAAATAAGCTTATTACTCTTTTTAAGAATCCAAGTAACTTCAGGTATATCATATACCTTCTTTATTTCATAGTATATATCTTTTAATAAATTTTCATAATCATCTACTCTTTCTAATATTAACATTAATTCCTCTTCTTTTAATTTATCTTCTAAAATATATTTACTAAAACAATCAAAAAAATAACTTGGATATAACATTCTAGCATAAAACAACCCAAAATCATCCCTAGTATATCTTTTATCATTTAAAATTTCTCTTACTAAGTTTAAACAATCAAAATCTTTATTATAATAAAATACTTCTTTAATATATTCGGCATAATCTCTAACATCATAATCTATTAAAGTATTAAGACTATTATAATAATTAACTGGCTTATTAGGATAATACACCCGGTAATGACATATTGATAAGTTATGGGACTTAAAATCATTATAATTTAAATAACTAATAGCATTTTCTCCTAATCCCACAAAATAAATAAAACTATGGATTAAAGAATTTTTACCCACTCTAAAAGAGTTAGCCTGTTCCTCCAAATAATCAATTTTCTCTTGCCAAATCAAGCCCCAATCTACAGTATTTCTCTCGGTTACTAAATAACGATTATTCTTTATTTCCAAAAAACTTATCATATCATTTAAAAGACACTGAACTTTAAGTAAACAATAAGACTCTTTATTATATTCTACTAAATAACGATTATACTTACTTTTTATAAGTAAGTGATACCTAGTATTATATAATTCTTCATAAATCTTATTTAATTCTTCTTCACTTTTTCTAACTTTACAAAAATAATAAATATCATTTTTAGTTTCTAAATAATAATAAGTATCTTGACTTATATAATCAGTTATTTCTATATTATAGTAATAAAGGATAAAATTTTTCATATAATCACTACTTAATTATATGTTTAGAAGTATTAAAAAGACTATTGTTAATCTACAAGGTAAGCATTGGTTATAGTACCATTTCCTGTCTTTAATGTCCCTTGTTTTAGGTTGATAACAGGTTTTACTCCTCTTCCGTCTATAACTTTAGAGCTAGAAGTTGAACCACTATTAGTTAAATATCGAACCCTGGCTATACCGCTATTGCCAAAACTAATGGCACCAAGTAGCCAATAATTTTCACCAGTATTCAAATAGTTTAGAACATTTTGAGCATCATATATACCAACTATTACGGCTTCATCAATAGTCAATAAACTTATTCCATATTTTAAGGGCAAATAATTATTTCCCTTTAAAAGCATACCGTTATTATCATTAAAACTGCTATCCCAAGGACCATGCACCCATCTATAGTCAGTCTTTTCCTTGCCTATTCCGGTATTAAGGTAAATATCTGGTTTTGTATTACTTATAGATTTATCTTCCCAAAAAGTACTATTGGTCAAGTATTGCTCATATCCAGTATCTTTAATATTATTATCATACCAACTATCCACATAATTTTTTATTGTCGAATCATTTATACTGGCATGAGTTTCTTCATATGTTGATGAGCCTGGTGTTCCATACATATAACCTACATACGCATTATCATCAGATTTTTCATTAAAAGCACTAGTTCCAATTATTCTATCTGCACTTGCTTCTCCATTGGCATGAGCGACTGTTCCATCATATATCAGTCTTATCGAACCATCACCATTAATACGTACGATTCGCCAATAAAATCCTGCAAAATAAACATAGTTATTAGAAACATTCCCCCGATAATAATAGCTTGTCCCATAATTATCAGGTGCACTACATAAAAGAGAATTTTCAGACTCAGCACTGGTTACATTAACAGAACCATCCGCATTTACGCTTGGACATTTACCTGTCATATCTAATTCATCTTTTATTGCTTCTACAATAGTATCTTTTCTAAAATAAACATTACATTTAGATTTTTTACTCATATTAGTAGTAAGTAAACCCCAATTAACATAGTCCCACTCTCCTGAAGAACCATTATTACATTCTATCTTCTCAACATAATAACCACTATCTTTAAGAGGAACACTACTAGAATATTTCCCCTCTATATAAACACCAATAATGTCCTTAGTACTTTTATCTACTTTAAAATTTAACCAGTAAAAACTTCCTAGTATTAAAAAACTAATAATTATTAAATATCTCTTCTTCATAAAATAATACCCATTTCCTTCTTTACAAAACTTGACACTTTTCATAGAGTTTATTACTCTATGAAAGTCCCAGTAAATACGGGCTTTGAAGACTATTTGACCATGAATTTGACTACAATAGAAATACAAATCCAAATTTACTTGACGCCTTTAAGACCAGGTAAATAAGAATAACTTTACACTTTTTTCTGACCAGAAAATTGACTACAAAAACTTATATTTTATATAGAAAATAGCCTGTTTTTATGTTATATTTAATATATAAATTAAA
>CAKOSD010000094.1 GCA_934101745.1 uncultured Bacilli bacterium
TTTTTACTCATCGTAAGTATAGTTAAAAAAGTAATAACTACATACTCTCTCGTATTAATACTAAATAAAGAATAGAAATCAACCTTCCCTCTTAATCTTAAAATATCTTTTATCTCTTTAGTCCTTTGTTCAACACTTATTTCTTTTTTGGTAATAGTAGTATCTAAAGGTTTTAAAAGTTTTAATTTCTTTTCTACTTCTAAAAAAGCCTTATAAAGAATATCGGCATCATATAGTCCTTTAGGAACCTCACTTGGCTCATAATATTCTTTTAAGTTTTCAGGAAGTCTGGTATATATTTCTGTTCTTTTTAATTCTAAGTTTTTAAACTTTCCAGTAATATTTTTAATATTTTCATATTCTAATAACTTATTTCTTAAATCTTCTTCACTTTTAATATTAAATTCATCATCTGCTTCTTCTTGATCATCTTTTTTATTAACTAACATCTTACTTTTTAAATGGACAAGTTCACTGGCCATACTTAAATATTCACTAGCAATATCTATATTTAATTCTTGCATCTGGTTAATAAAATCTAAATATTCTTTAATTAAGTCAAAGAGATTAATATCATAAATATTCATTTTTGACTGTTTAACTAGATGTAAAAGAAGATCTAAAGGACCTTCAAAATCATTTATATAAAATGTATAATTCATAATACTTCTTTCTAATCACATTTATACCCTATCGACTCTAATTCATACTTAACTGTACTAGCCGTTGCATCTTTTTCATAATATATTCTATCATATTTAGTTAGATTTTCGCTAGTCTCACTATAATTAATTTTCATAGTTTTGGTAAATCCAGTTTGGGTATTAACAAATCCGGCGGAAACTCCGGTTATTTTATTTAAATCATTAACTAAATATTGCACACTTAGAGCATACTCGGCATAGGCCTCATCATTAACCGTAAATGTATAGTTATAAGTATCATCAATACCGGTTAGCTTATTGCTAGTAAAGGTATAAATAGTTGAGTGATTGTTGCCATTACAAGTAAGCTTATTATTTTTTAAAGTTACACTTTGATAATCAGAAGTAGTTCTTTCTAATACTTCCAATTTAGTAGCCGTAGTATATTCGGTATTATTTAAGATACTTTTTAAAGTTATTTCTTCTTTGCTATTTAAAGTATCAGTATCAATTAAAATTCTACCTATATAAGTTTTAGCATCATTATATAAGTCAAAATAAATTTTATGTTCTTTAAAATTATAACTAGTTGTATCATTATTAGTTATTTTATAATTTAAATAAAAGGCACCATTTTCTTCTGTTTTAGTTAAGTTAGAGATAGTTAGTTTATTAAAGGTTATAGATGTAGTATCTAAAATATCATAATAAGTTGTTTCTTTAGAATCATTATCTTTATTAGTATTATCCTTATTAACATTATTATCTTTATCGGTATTAGAAGGAGTATCTTTACCATCTCCATAGATAGAACTATTATCATCTATACCAAAGATTTTTAAGACATCACTAAGATATGGCGTAATATAAGGGATAACAAAGATACCAATAATTAAGCAAGCAAATAAAACTAACATGGCAATCGGACTTTTTTGAGTATCTTTTTTCATAGTACCGACTGTTTCTGTAGTATTAAGTTTAGGCATGGCAAAATCTTGATTAACAGGAACTTGATTTGTTGATGCTTGATTAGGGATTTGATTATTTTGGGCATTGTTTTTATTATCAGGAACGGTTTGAAAATAAGTATTGGCATTACTAGAGGTACTTTTAGTATTAGATGTGCCCATGATGCTACTAGTAGTTTGGGTATTGCTTATTTGGTTAGTTGGTTGATTGGCATTTGGCATAGTTGGGGTGTTTAAAGTACCTTGAGTTTGGGGGTTACTTGGGTTCATTATATTATTACCAGGATTATTCATGCCGTTATTAGTTACTGGACCCATGTTATTAGAAGTTGTCCCTACTTGGTTTATATTAGTTTGGTTAGGCACACCATTTATTGTGGCACCATTATTTACAGGAGTGTTTCCTTGGTTAGGGATATTACTTTGATTACTATTACCATAATCACTAAAAACATTACTTTTCATTTCATTATTATTGTTATTCATATCTATACCTTCTTATCTTTTTACTAGTATAATTATACCAAGAAACTATTCTATTTGTAAACATTAAGTCCGGAGTCCCATATAAAAACTGATAGATATACTCTACCAGCATTTTTTAAATAGTACTCTTAACTATGTTGCTTTATTTATAATCAGATATTTACTTATTAACAGAAATACCTATTTCAATACTAAATGAATTATCTAATTGATTATTCTGATTTTCTTTATTAAGATATTCTACCACAAGGTAATATTTAGTTTCGGTATTAGGATAAACAGTAATATTTTTGTTAGCCTCTTCACTTTCTCCTTCTAATTCTAATGTAGATTCTGTAGGTATCATACAAGTTCCTTCTTCATAGTAAGTTCCTTTATATTTTTTCTTCGTGTTATTGCAGGTAATTGGTGTTTCCGATTTATAAAGATGCCAAACAACATCACCTGTAAATGCTTTCAAATTTGGAGTTACCACAATAGAGGCTTCGGTGGGAAGAGAATCCTTATTTCCTATTCCTTTTACAATCACTTCTTTTACCATTTTATGTCCGGGATAGATTTCTTTGCCTTCTATCTTTCCTTGCATATCCATAACAACTTGTGTAAGGGTCTGGGTTTGGATATTATTTGTATTATTTTCTGGATTTTCAACATTAAAATTTGCTAAATAATAACCATATGATGTACCGATTCCAATTATAACTATTAAACAAATAAATACCATAATAATAGTTTTCTTTTTCATTATAAAAAACTCCTTCTTCCTTATTAACCTTATTAACCTTCGGCATCAACGCTATTGGTTTTTGTATCAACTATTGCAATATTAAATCTAAAACGCCAAGGACTTTTAAAGTTAACACTTTTACCAACAATTAATACTGCAGTATTGATATCGGTAGTTAAAGTATCTGTGTAAGTTATGATATCAGTACTATTCATATCATCAACTTGCGAATTAATTGATGGAGGTTTTACGACATTGGCATTACTAGACGTATCTATTAATTCTAAATAAATCTGGCCTCTGTAATCATCTTGCTTATTAATATCAGGAAAATTTTTTAAGAGTTGATACTCTATTTTAACCTTAGAGCCTTTAGGGTAAGGGGGATTATCGCCATAGCTTGAATTATAAAACTTTTGGGGAGATGCTGCTACTTCATGAGTAGTTAAATTAATATAAGTAGGTGTTCGATACCAGTCTGATAAAGCCATATCATTTGCGCCAAAAACTTCCATAATTCCCGTATCATACCAAACAGCAGTCATAGTTGTACCATCTTTGTCTAAAGTTTTAACATCAACAACATCACCGGTATCATCAAAGGCTGCCGTCATTTCATAAATTTTGATTTTGAACTTAAATTTATCAAATGTATAGCCTTTATTTATCCAAAAGAAATACATTCCAATATCTTGAACTAATTTTTCACTGCCAATAAAGCCACTGTAAAAATCATAGGCAAAAGTCTGTAATCCTCGATAACTATTAGGTTCAGCAAAACACAAACGGAAATTGTTAAAACCATCAACATTATTAGAACCACTTATATATTCATAACTAATACGATAAGTTTTATCCTTTTCCATAATAATTGTATTATTAGGAACCGTTGCATCATAAAGATAACTGTTATAAGGAGAGGAAGCACGGTAATAATCACTTATGCGAAAATTTACGGAAGCGGTACTGGTACCATCAAGTTCAAATATACCATCGCCTAAAGTACTAAGTTTAATACCGCCAGATGATGCACTATCTGTCAACGTAACATTATGATCAATTTCTTTAATAATGGTTTGCTCACTAGCGGCGGCTAAGTCAATATCAATATTAAAAGATTCGTTCATTTGTTCGGACTGATCAGTATCTCTATTAAGATATTCAACAACTAAATAATAAGTATCATTAGTATTATAATTAACAGTTACGCTGTACTCGTTTTCTAAGTAAGTTCCTTTTAACACTAACTTGGCAGTACTGGGAATATTGCAAGTTGCATCATCATAAATACCACTGCTATTGTGAATAATATTACTTGTACAAGTTATTTCTTTTTCAGACTTATAAAGTTTCCATATAACATCGTTTTTAAATACTCCTAAATTAGGTTTTATCACAATTCCGGCATCTATTGGTTCATAATCTTTTTTACCCTTACCAATTAAGATTATTTTTTTAGCCATTTGATAACCGGGATAAATATTACTGGCACTTACTTTGTCTTTTACATCTAAAGAGGCCTCAACTAATCCCGGAGAAACCATATCGCTGGTGGCATTATCTTTATTAGTAACACTTACACTAGCAAGATAATAAGCAAAGGAAAACCCAATGGCAATCATAAAAAAAACAATTACAATTATTATTAATACCAGGAATTTTTTCTTAAATTTTCCTGACTTATAACTATTTATATATAACTTATCATTAGTATTTAGCAGACATTTATCCTTAACTTTTACCTTATTTATTTCAGTTTTGCCAGCATTTTCAGTCTTCTTTTTTAAAACTTTACTATTTGTGGATGATTTACTATAATTTTTCTTTGACCCTTTAATAGTTTTCGACTTTTTCTTATTATTTACTGAAACAGGTTTTTTATTACTTTGTTTTTTATTGTTATTTTGAATTTCATTTGAATTTTTTGTCATTTAAAACATCTCCATAATCAATTATTTTTTTACGTATACACTACATCTTATTCTATAGGTATTCTACCATAAACAGATTATCATTAATAGATAAACTTTTACTTTAAATTAAGAAAGCAAATATTTTTTTTGTTTACATGTGGTAACACTAGTGT
>CAKOSD010000095.1 GCA_934101745.1 uncultured Bacilli bacterium
AGTTAATAACGAAGACATGAAAAAAGAAGATGGGGATTTAGAAGACCACATCTTCGATAAAAAAGTTTTTCAAGAATTTATGGATTAATAGGTTAAAATGACCTATTTTTTTAATTTTTTAGCGTAAAAGTTAGCAAGTATTTCTTCTAAACTAATATGATAATTATTTTTAATATCAGGACTTGCCATGCTAAAGATAGGATTTAAATAACCATTAGTAGTAATAGCCAAATTATTTTCCCTTAAATAAGTAATTTTACTTATTAATTCAATATAAGAAATCCGTTCTAAGACGGCCCTATTTAAATCAAGGTCAATGGCGTTTTCTAAGGCAATAGCAAATACGGTTTTTTGGTTAATTTTAACGGGCCAAGTCATACCCATTTGGCTTAATTTTAGGGCGTTAGAACTTAAAGGATTAATGGAGTTTTTAAAGTTATATAACCATTGATATAAATTTATCTTTCCATTTTCCTCATATGTATAACCATCAGAAGTTTTAAAATCTTTAGGAATATTTAAATTACCATAAAAGTTATAATAAGCCATTAAATAAGGATAAGCCTCTTCAAAACAAGTTCTAATCTTCCAAACCATTTTTATTTCATTTAAAAGTTTTATCTGTCTTTTATCTAATTTTTGCTGACAAGTAGAATGATTTTGAGGATTAATATTATTTTTATATCTTTTTCTTTGACTATTAATCCAATTACCTAGTTTAATTAGATTATCCTTATCATCTAAATACGAGTAGGTAGCGGGAACTTTTAAATCACCATGAGTCTTATAATATTTTTTTGCCTCATTATACATAAAGTCCCAAGCATAATTATAAGTACCATAAGAAGTTATGTTTATTTTTTTTAATAAATCGATTTGTTCCGTTGTTAATTTATCTTTTTCTAAACAATATTTTTTCTTATTTTGGGAAAGCCATTCATTTATACTAAATTCCTGACCATTATTTAAAGTGGCCTTACAGTTATTAGGAATATTTAAACTCCCAAAATGTTCGATACATTTTAACACTTCTTGGTATTTTAGGAGCCAATTTTGTTCACTAGTATTATGCCAATCTATTCCTAAGTTTTCTAATAAAGTAATTCTATTTTGACTTAAGCACCATTTAGCCCACTTTCCCTCTCTTAAATGACAAGCATTTTTATAATTTCTTCTTTGGGTGTCTAACCAGCGGCCTAAAAAGATAGTTTTATCATCAATTACCTTTACATATTTAGGATGAATATTTATATCGCCATGTTCTTCTTTGTATTCTTTTACCAAATTATACATAAATTGCCATTCATCATCTTGAGGATACCAAGAGATATTTAAAGATTCTAAATATTTTATTTCGGCCGGTGATAATAAACCTTTGCGATATAAAGTTCTTTGACTATTTATAAAATAACCAAGATTAATAATTTTATGATCTGGAGTTGTTATTTTAAATTCTAAGGGAACATTAATATTTCCAAAGTCTTGATAATATTTAATTAAATATTGATAAATTTCGTGATTTAAATTATTTTTCATGTTATCTCCTAACTAGTTCTAATTTATTTTGATATTTCTTTATTAACTCTTCTAAAGAAACGTTATATTTTTCTTGTAAATCTTTACTACTCATAGTAAAGATAGGATTTAAATCTCCGTTAATATTAAATGGTATATTATATAAAATACACAATTGAATTTTAGCATTTATTTCTAGACTAGAATAATGTTTTATAATATCGGCCGTTTTGGAACCTTTAATCCGATAAAATTCAAATAATTTTATAATATCTAGGCGATTAGTGCCATTATTCCAGATTATCCCGATACTATTTAAAAGTTCTATTTGTAAAGGAAGTAATTCATTTTTTTCATAACATCTAATCTGGTATTTTAGCCATGAACCTAAGGTAATAAGATTACCATTACTATTAACAAATTTATAAGAACCGGTTATATACAAATTACCATTTTGCAAATAATATGCTTTGGCATAATTAAACATTCGAAGCCAATCCATGCTAAGTTTAGTCCAATCAATATGGATACTTTCTAAAAGATTAATCTGTTCTTCGGTTAATCTTTTTTGCCAATAGCCTTCCCTTTGTTGTTTTAGCCAATCATATAATTTAAATGGGCCAGTTTCACAATTTAATTCATAGTCGGCTTCGACAATTAGATTACCATGTTCGTTATAATATTTCTTAGCAGCCGCAAATCTTGCTTCCCAAGTAAATTTATTAAGACTCCAAACCATTTTAATCTCTTCTAAAAGGGCTACTTTTTCTTTGGATAGTTTACCGATTTGGTAATTAGCGCGTTGTCTTTTTATCCAATCGCCTAAATTATAAGGAGTATCATCTTCTAATGTTACATTGTAATCATAAGGGATTAATAAATTATGATAAGTATCATAATACTTAGCAGCCTCTTTATATATAAGATTCCATTTTTCACTACTTGACATTTCACTAATCCATTTTATTTCTATCGCATTTAGTAAGGCAATTTGTTCGGGAATTAAGAGCGGATTGGCCTTTTTATAACGTGATTTTTGACCATTTAACCAGGCATTTAAATCAACTGGTTCTTGATAATAGCCAATAACTTTTTGAAATTTGCTAAATTTTAAATTACCGTTAGTATCATAATATTTTTTGGCAAGCCAGTAATTGTACCACCAGATATCTTGACGTGGCAGATTTTCTTTATTTGGGGGTAGAATATCCACAACAGTATTATCTTTTAAGGCTTGCAACCACATTTCTTTAGTTCTGGCCGCTTTAGAACTTTGATAGACATTAGTAAGAGGAAAATCAATTTTTCTTAAGGCGGCAATTTGCAAGGCGGATAAACTAGAATTTTCAACTTGCTTTTTTAAACGATAAAGCCAATTACCTAAGTTAACCGTTTCTTTATAATAGCCAGTTACGGTTTTAGTAGTAGGAATATCAATATTACCATGGCTTTGATAATAATTATAAGCAAAACTATAGTTATGCCACCAGTTATCTAAATCGGACAGACAAAATTTCTGCATCGGTAAGATATCAATAATACTGTTGCTTTCTAAGACTTGCAGCCATTTTTCAGAAACGCTGGTTTTGTTAACAATTTTAGTCCCCACTAAGTCGATTGTCTTTAAAGCCTTTAATTGAAATTCGTTTAAAGACTTGCTATAAATTCTTTTCCGTTGGTGATAAAGCCAAGTTCCAATATTAAAAATTTCTCCATAATAGCCAATAATAACCTTATCATCACTTAAAATAATATTTTTATTTTTTTCTAAATAGTCTTTGGTTAAATAAAAGTTGTACCACCAAACCTCAAGAAATTCTAAAGCCTCTTTTTTCGCGGGTAAAATATTTTTAACGGTATTAGTATTTATAGCCTGCACCCATTTTTGCGTTTCTTCTAACATTAAACTTGATGTATTATCACAATTTGGCTCTCTCCTAATATTTTCAAAACTAGCCCAATCTTTAGTGATACTTTCTAAGGCTATAATATAAGTTGGGGTTAATTTGCCATTCTGATAGTTTTTCTTTTGCGTAGTATACCAATGTTCAAGAGAAACCTCTTCGTTATAATAACCAATTATTTTCATTTGGTAATACATTGTTAAATTATGGTGCTCTTGGTAATAGTCTTTGAGTAAAGAAAAATTATACCACCATTTTTCACAGTAACTTAAACCTTGTTTTTCTTTGGGTAAAATACTTTTAACGGCATTATTTTTGATAGCATTTTCCCATTTAGTATTGATAGTATCTTTATAGCTTTCAATATTAATATTCCATACTATACCCAGATCATTTAATTTTTCTATTTGGATAGCATCTAAATTTTTATGACAATATTTATATTTTTGGGTACACAACCAATTGTCTAAGTTTATTTTTTCCCCATAAAAACCAGTTACAGTCATATCTTTATGAATAAAAATATTTTCATGTTTCTGATAATAACGCCAAAGAAAATAATATTTATACCACCATTTATCATAAATAGATAAGCCATCTACCGTGATTGGTAAAATGCTTTTAATATCGTTATTTTCTAAGGCTTTTAGCCATTTAATACTGGCCTTTTTTAGCATTTCTTCTTTACTAAGAGGTAATTTTACCCCTAATTTGGTTAATAATTCTTCTTGTTTAGGAGGTAGAGTTTTATTTTTCTTTCGGTACCTTTGACTATTAACCCAACCGAATAAAGAAACATCTTCGCCGTAAAAGCCTTTTATTTTATCATCGTATTTAATTTTAACATCGCCATGTTCTTGGTAATATTTTTTTAAGACTAAATAATTATAGGGCCATATTTCGTAGCGATTTAAATGTTCTTTTTTTATCGGCAAAAGCATTAAAGCCGCATCCGTATCAATAAGATTTAACCACCCAACTATTAGTTTAGTTTCATTAGTCTTTTTTAATATCGGCTTTAAATGTTTAAGACTTTCTAGAGCATTTTTTTGTTCTTCGGTTAAATTATGATGCTGATATCTAATATTTTGAAATTCTAACCACGAACTTAAATTGACTTTTTCACCATAAGAGCCAGTTATTATAGTTTCTTCTTGACCATCTAATAGTAAATTTTTATAATTTTTTTGAACTAAAATAAAGTTATACCACCACAAGAGTTCTGGTGTTAACTCCTTCTTTTTTTCGGGTAAATTGGCTTGTAAAAAAGTTAGGATATCCAAATTTTTATCACTATTACTATTCATATTAGAAACTCCCCCTTTAAATGTAGAAATATACTACCACTTTTATTTACAAAATGCAAATATTTTTAAACAAAAGATAGTGTTTCCAAAGTGTGGAGATTTCAAAGACAAATGCTTATAAATAAATAAAAAGAGCAAAAACCTTAAA
>CAKOSD010000096.1 GCA_934101745.1 uncultured Bacilli bacterium
TTCATAATGTCGAAGGCGCTTTAGTTGCTAAAAAGCTTGGTTTTAAAAGAATTGTTTTAGCCAGAGAAACTGATATAGATACAATTAAAGAGATTAAAGAAAAAACCGGACTTGATGTTGAAGTATTTGTTCATGGATCTTTGTGTGTATCTTATTCGGGACAATGTCTATTTTCTAGTTTAGTTGGGGGGCGTAGTGGCAATCGTGGGGCTTGTGCCGGGTCTTGTCGCTTACCATATGAATTAGTAGGTAAAGATAATGAAGTGTTAAATAAAGATAAAAAATATCCTTTGTCAATGAAGGATTTATGCGCAATTTCTAGTATTGGAAAGTTGATAGATATTGGGGTTAATTCTTTTAAAATTGAAGGAAGAATGAAATCTAAGGAATACGTTTATTTAGTTACTAAACTTTATCGTAAGGCTATTGATAGTTATATAGAAAATCACAAAGTAGTTATAGATTATGATATCTTGGATAAACTAAAAAAGGTTTTTAATCGTAAGTATACTTTAGGATTTTTAAATAATGTTAGTAATAACGATGTAATAAATGGTAGTCAACCTAATAATGTAGGAGTGAAAATAGGAAGAGTTGTTAAACTTACAAAGACTAACGCTTTAATAAAATTAGAAGATGAATTGCATATTAATGATGGCTTAAGAATTAAAGGTCCTGAAGGGGAAATTGGAACAATTGTAAATGATTTTTATTTACAAGGCAATTTGGTAAAAGAAGCAAAAGCCGGTATGGTAATTAGTTTACCTATTTGGAAAAAACCTAATGTTTTTGATGAGGTATTTTTAACATCATCTAAATATATTAGCGATTGGATAGCAAAAGATATTGAAAACAATCCTCGCAAAGTAATGCTTACGGGTAGTATAATTTTACATAAAAATGAAGAAATAGTATTTAAAGTAAGTGATGGTATAAATGATATCGTACTTAAGGGAGCCGTTGTTGCTGAGGCTAAAAATAGACCTTTAACTAAAGATAGTATTATTGAAAAAATAACTAAATTAGGAGGAACTGTTTATAAATTTAGAAAATTAGATTGTAATTTAGATGATGATGTTTTTGTACCTTTAACTGTTCTTAATGAGTTAAGAAGAGAGGCTATAGATATTTTAAATGCTAAAAGGGAAAATATTGAAAGTAAGATAGTTGAAAAAGAGTATCATAGAGAAGTACCAATCTTTGAAAAAGAGAATGCAACTAATATATGTGTTTTTAAAGATGTTGATGTAGATAAATCAACTAAATATCAAAATATTTATTCTTATCAAGAAAATACTAGATACTTAAGGGCCTTTCCGAATGTAATTAATCAATATCCAAATGATTTAGATTTATCTTTAAAACCAATATTAGTAGGGGAGATAGGAGGATTAAATTTAACTAATATTCATACTGATTATAGTTTAAATGTGGTTAACTCTTATACAGTGGCTTTTTTACATAGTTTAGGAGTAAAAAAGATAACTTTATCTTATGAAATGACGAGAAGTCAGATTAAAAATTTAATTGATAAATATCAAGAAAGATATGGAAATACGCCTAATGTCGAAGTAATTGTTTATGGGTATATTAAAATAATGACTTTAAAATATGATTTATTTGAAGATTATAAAGATGCTATTTATTTAAAAGATAGATTCAATAATAATTACCGGGTAAGGGATTATAAAGGCTTAACAGAGGTATATTATTCTAAAGTATTAGATAATAGAAATACTGACTACTTTAGTATTGGAGTTAACCATATACGATATAACCTTTACAAATTTTAAGAAAAAAGATACAATGTTAATATAACTTATTAGTAAGGAAGTTTAATTATGTGGCAAGCAATTTATTATATATTTTTTACTTTAACACTGTTTTATGGACTTTATTATTCTTTAACGGGGTTATATGGCTTTTTAAAGCCAAAAAAATTTAAGATAGTACCATTTGAGGCTCAAAAGAAATTTGCTATTGTAATAGCGGCTCGTAATGAAGAAGCGGTTGTTGGTAATTTAGTAAAATCAATTTTAGAGTCTAACTATCCAAAGGATTTGTTTGAAGTTTATGTAGCTGTTAATAATACAACTGATAATACGGCTAAGGTTGCTAAAGAAGCGGGCGCTATTGTTATTGATGTTAAAGAAAAAGTTAAATCGAAGGGTGAAGTATTACGATATGTTTTTAAAAAATTAAGAAATCGTAAGGATATTGATGCTTATATTATTTTTGATGCAGATAATATTATTCATCCTGATTTTTTAGCGCGGATGAATGATACTTTATGTTGTGGTTATCGCGTTGCCCAAGGGTTTAGGGATAGTAAAAATATTAGTGATAACTGGATAAGTGGTTCTTATTCTTTGTATTACTATATGCAAAATTTCTTTTTTAGTAAGGCTCGGATGACAATGAATCAAAATGCTTCTATTAATGGTACTGGGTTTATGGTAAAAAAAGAGTTAATTGATGAAATGGGTTTTCCTACTCAAACTTTAACGGAGGATATTGAGTTTACGGCATTATGTGCTCTAAGGGATGAAAGAATTGCTTTTGTAGAAAATGCTGTAACTTATGATGAACAGCCAGTCGAATTTAAAGCCTCTTGGAAGCAAAGAAAAAGATGGTCAGTTGGGTGTTTACAATGCTTAAAACTTTATTGGAAAGATTTACTAGGACACTTTTTTAAAACGGGAAGTCAACCTTCTTTTGATATGTTTATGAATTTTGTGGCTCCAGTTGTTCAAGTAATTTGTCTTGCGGAATTTGTGGCGTTAATTTTCTTTAGAATATTTAATATTCGTCTTTATGATATATTCTCATCCCTATTTTCTAGCGGGGCAATATTTATGATATTAACTTATGTTAGTGGCGTTGTCGTTAGTATTTTCATCCTAAAATATAATAAAAGAAAGGCTAAAAATCTTTTGAGTGCGATTGCTTTATTTGCGGTTTTCATTTTAACTTGGATACCAATTAATGTAGTATGTTTATTTACTAAAGATATGAAATGGGAAGAGATTAAACATAACCGTGGGATTGCCTCTAATGAGATGAAATTTAATAAATAATGTTAGTTAATGTTAATAAAAAGTTAATGCTTGATGACTATGAAATAAGTATTTTAAAGAAATATAATATTGATATTAGTAATTGTAATAATTTAAGAGAAGTAACTTTATTAGTGGAAATGTTTATGGATAATTATGAACTTGATAGTGAAGAATTAGACGAGTTAGATTATATTTTAGAAAAATTACAGGAAAGAAACTATTATCAAAATACTAATAAATAAAAATAAAAAAAGTAAGAAATAATACCTTTTAGAGGTGTTATTTTTTTCGATATATGATAGTATATTAATTGCACAAGTAGGTACTTAATTTTTAAAATTAAAAATGATATACTAAAGATAGTAAAGGGTGGTGATATTATGAAGTATAGTCCTTTAGGAATAAAGTCAGAATATACTTTACTTACAAGTTTAATTAAGATAAGTAATTTAATAGAATTTGCTAAACAAAATAATATTACTACTCTTGGTCTTTTAGATGATAATTTAAATGGGGTTATGGAGTTTTATGATGCTTGTCTTGCTAGTAATATTAAACCCGTTATTGGCTTAAAAGTAAGTGTTGATGATAGTATTTATTATCTTTATGCGAAAAATTATCAAGGTTATTTAAGTCTAGTTAGAATAAATAACAAAAAGGTTTTAGAAGAAAGTGTATCTCTTAGTGATTTAGAAATTTCTGATATTTATGTAGTTATTCCTTATGAATTTAAAAGTAACTATGAAGAATTAAAAACCATTAAAAATATTAATGATATATATATTTCTTATACTACTTTAGAAGAAAAAAATAACTTAAGTTTGATAACTACTAATATATTGTTTATTAAGGAAATAAGATGTTTTAATAGTAATGATGTAGGTTATTTAGAATATTTAAAGAAAATTGGAGATAATGATTTTGATACCTTTAATACAGCTTATGAGACTGATAAATTAAATGAAGATGATATTAAAAGATTAAATAGATTTATAGATACTATTGATATAAAGATGGATAAATCGAAACGATATATTCCCGTATTTAATAAAGATACCAATAGTAAAACTTATCTTTATAATTTAGCGTTTTTAGGTCTTAAGAAAAGATTAAATGACAAAGTTAGCGATGATTATATAAAGAGATTAAATTACGAATTAGATGTTATTGATAAAATGGGCTTTAATGACTACTTTTTGATTGTTTATGACTATGTTAAATATGCGAAGAAAAACGATATTTTAGTTGGACCTGGTCGTGGTTCGGCGGCAGGGGCTTTAGTAAGTTATTGTTTAGGGATAACTAATATTGATCCTTTAAAGTATAATTTGCTTTTTGAACGCTTTTTAAATAAAGATAGAGTAACTATGCCCGATATTGATATTGATTTTGAAGATGTTAGACGTGAAGATATGATTAAATATGTTCGCGAAAAATATGGCTTATATAATGTGGCTCCAATTACAACCTATGGAACTTTGCAGGCTAGACAAGTTATTCGCGATATAAGTAAATATATTATTGTTGATGATAAATTAGTTGATACTTTTGTTAGTAATATTAATTCTAAATTAGGTTTAAGAGAAAATTTGCAAAATCCTCTAATTAATAAAATGTTAAAAGAAAATGGGGTTTTACAAAGAATATATAAAGTGGCTATGAAACTAGAAGGTTTAAAACGACATATGTCGGTGCACGCAGCCGGGGTGGTTATTTCCTCAGTTTCTTTAGAACAAGTTATGCCTATTATTAAAACTGC
>CAKOSD010000097.1 GCA_934101745.1 uncultured Bacilli bacterium
TTAAATAAGAACTACAATATTATTTTAGCCGGTCATTCTCACGGCGGTATAATTAGACTTCCCTTCATCGGTGGTATAATAAAAATCGAAGGGGCTAAGAAATATTATAACGACTCCTACTTATTAGATAATACTCGACTTTATGTATCATCAGGACTAGGAACTAGTAATATTAACTTTAGAATATTTAATCAACCTTCAATCAATCTATATCGTTTATATAAAAACTAATTATCAATTTAAAAAGACCTTCCGGTCTTTTTTTAAACACATTCTACATAAGTATCAGATAAACATCTTAAACAACATAAACAACTTAAATTCATAGTGAAGAAAGAATTAGTAGCAACGTAAGGATATAAACTAGTAGTATCTGGATTATCTTGTAAGACTCTAAAGGTAGCACAATTATTTTCCACTTTTTCAACACGGAAAACGGAAGAACAAGTAACACCGGTAGTACCACAAGATGCAGTTACATCCTTACTAGTAGGCATACTCCAAGCAATTCCATTACCACTAGTTGCGTATAACATAACCGGACGAGTATTACATACTAAACAAGAACTTCCCCCACCAAGCATCGGACGGTCGCAAGTATCTAGGCATGAATCAGGACAAGCATTTTGTTGAAGAACTAAAATCACTTTTAAAATGTCAGCAATAGAGTTTGGATCTTGATTATTCTTATTACACATAACATATTCCCCTTTCTTGTATTCACTAATAATTTATGATTAATTTTCTAATATGCTACCTGCGGACTTTTAATTTTTACTTTGATATAGTATAATTAAATGGGTGAAAAGAAATGAATAATGTTTATATACAATATGCTATAATATTAGCAGTACTTTTAATTATCGCTTTGGTCGTAATTAAATTTCATAAGAAAGACTTTGCTAAAGAAGTTAATAAGTTAGTTCAATACTTAGGGGGTAAAGATAATATCATAAATGCTGAATGTTCCATGTCCCGTTTTAAAGTTATTTTAAAAGACGTTTCTAAAGTTAATAAAGATGGTATTACTTCCTTAGGAGCAACTGGTATTGTGGAAATTGATAATCAATTAAAAATTATATTTGGTAAAGATGCCAAAGAATTAAAAAAATGTATTGATGACTTATTGTAGGGCTTAAACCCTACTTTTTATTTACTAATTTCAATAATATTCTTTATCTTATTAATGGCAATCTTTCTTCCCTCTAAAGTTAAAACACTATCATTTTTTTTACTAATAATACTATCTTCTAAAGTAGTATTATCTTTTAAGGTGATAAGATAACGATGATTAAATAAATACTTATTCGTATCATCTAAAATTATATCTAAATCGATATTACTAGGTTTAGAACTACTAATAGTACTCTCTTGATTAATATTTAAGTTTTTATCTATTTTATTAACATATACTTTTGGTAATTTATTATTCATAAGAATTCCTCCTAAAATATTTTATGTTTTAACATAATTAAAGTTGCTTTGGTTATACTACAGTTATGAAAAAGAATTTAATTATCTTAATACCCATATTTATTTTAGAACTATTAAGTATCATTTACTTAAAAAACACTTACCAAATAAAACAATTAATCTGGTTTATTTTCGCAAGTTTTAGTTTCTTTATTATTACTAATTTAAAAGAAAAGCATCTTAAAATTATTAGTATCTTTCTTTATCTATTAAGTATTATTCTTTTAATAATAGTTTTATTTCATCCTTATACTAATGGTTCTAGAGGCTGGCTAAAATTATCTAAAATATCTATTCAACCTTCTGAAATTACCAAAATAAGTTTAATCTTAGTATCTTATTATTTAGTTAATAAAGGTTTTAAAAGCAAAATATTATATATATTAATCTTTCTTATTCCTAGTATTCTTACCTTTATTGAACCAGATACCGGAGCAGTTATAATTTATCTTATTATCTTTTTATATTTTTTACCCCAATTCTTTTCTAAAAAAGAAATTAGTTTAATGATAATATTTCTTTTACTTAGTAGTATCTTTCTAGTCTATTTATACTTTTATAAAAAAGATACCTTCATAGATATCTTTAGTACTAGTATTTATTACCGGCTAGATAGAATTACTTCTTTTAAAAATCAAGATAATATGCAAGTAAATAATGCGTTAATCTCTCTAGCCTCAGGTCGCCTTTTATATTTTCCTGAGGCTAATAATGATTTCTTTTTCGCTTACTTATTAAGTAAAAACCCTTATAATTTTGGAATTATTATCTGGTGCTACTTAATTATTTTTCTGCATTTAATTTTCTATAATAACCCTTTAAGTCATTTACTTTTCTATATTTTAGCCTTTCAAGTAATTGAGAATATAGGCATGAATTTAAATTTACTACCAGTTATTGGTATTCCTCTTCCATTTTTAAGTTATGGTGGTAGCCATACCATTACTACCTTCCTAATGTTAGGTTTAACCCAAAGAAAACTTAGTAATAACCATAATAAGAATTAGAATATACTCCATGCGGCATATAATTAGGTCTGCCATAATAATAGGGATAAGATTGATAAACAGGTCCATTTACATAAACCGGACGCGTTCTTGTTACTCCCACTAAGGCCACGCCAGCTAGACCTCATAATAAAAAGGGAAAGACAAACCGATTACCAGCCGCATCACGATAATAATAATTATAATACATAATTAAAAAACTCCTTTCATACTAGTATATGAAAAAAGTTTAGGAAAGACCTTTAAAATTTCAGAAACGAATTTTAGCCTTTAAATCTATTACTTCATTAATCTTAACCTGATTAGTAATACCTACCCCTGTATTAGGATGAAAATGAGAATATCCTAAGTCTATAAGATACAAACCAACTAAAACTATGCAAAGAATCTTTTTAACATTAACATTCATTTTTTTATATAAATTTTTTAGTAAGGGACAGACCATATAAGTAAGAACACAACCGCCAAAGCCAAACAATATTAAGCCTTCTAAACATACTCTTCCCTTTATATTTAAGAAAAATCCTGTATAATCCCACCATTTCAAACCTTTAAAAGTCTCCAAATACCAAGCCGTGCTATATTCTAAAATTCCACATAGTAAAAAGGCCATCAAAAATAATAAATCTGGTTTTCGGCGATATTTTTTTAATAAAACTAAAATAAATACAGCCCCGAAGCCATAAATCGGCAACCACGGTCCAAACATGGTTCCTTTATTAACTAGTCTTTCTTCATAAATTAGGCATAACATTATTTCCCAAAGCCACCCGACATTAGCCACATTAAAGAAAATCAAAATTAAATCCCAAATATCATAATCACAATTATAATCATATTTAAAGCCTTTAACACTTCTTATTTCCTTTATAAAATATAAATTATCGGGATAAGCTGCATTTTTACTCGGCCAATCTAAGTACTCATCTTTAAATATTTCCGGATAATCTTTTTTTAAGCCTCGGCGATATTCTAAATATAAACTAGCCTTAACCATTTCTTTATAAGGTCGAAAATAAAAAATATTACTAAACCCCAAGGTTAAAGGTCCTAAAATATACCAAGGAATAAAACTTAGGTCTAATAAAAACATCGAAAATTTATGCCCCTTAGTCATTACTTTGGACATTTTAAAAGCCTCTTTAATTTTAATCGTAGGATTTTCGGCTAACAAGTAAGGCACCATACTATATTCATAATGTTTTATAAAACCGCCAACAATCGTAAAATACCACAGAAACGATTTTATCATCTTGGCTAACATTACTTCGCCAACATTAAATATACTCTTGGTATAATATACAAATAATAATTTATTAACACTAGTTTCTTGATAACTATAATGTTCTAAAAAATACCGGTTCTTGCCAACATTAATAATGGTAGAAACAAAAACATAGATAATTAAAAAAGTAAAAACTGATAAAACAACGATCCAAGAAGAAGGCATAATCTTTTTAAACACAAAATTATTTATCATATTTAAAAGACTTAAAGCAATCGAACCCGTTCCACTTAATTGATTAAAAAAACTAGCAAAAACGCCAACTGTCGGCTTAAATCGCATAATAGGAGCAATAACATTATCTAAATGAATTATAGTTAAAAAACGATTTACTATCTCTAAATTATTAATTTTATAACTAAAATTTAAAATAGTCGAGGTTAAAAAACAAACAATAACACTATAAAACAAATGATATTTTAAGGCTTTTTTACTATTTTTCTTTAATTTCTCATACTTCTTCATACTACTTACTCCGGATACTTACTATTAACTTCGAAATACTCCTCTAGGCTTAACCAATCACCATCATTATATAATTTTTTGGCTAAGTCATATCCTACATAGCGAAGATGCCACGATTCATATTTATAGCCGGTATAATCACTTTTTCCCTTAGGAAATCTAATAATAAACCCATAAAGATAAGCATTATTATTAACCCATTTTCCTTCATCAGTTTTAGCAAATGAATCATTAATAGAATTTAAATCAAATGCATAAGATGACTGGTGCTCAGAATATCCCGGTCTTGCCGAATAAGTATCAGCGGCCTTCTTCCCATCTCTTTTAATATAATTATTATAAATTTTATTCTGACTAACATAAGGACGATACCCACTAGCAATATAAATATTTAACCCCACAGCCTTCGCATCAGCCTGCATATTTAAAAATGATTTATAAGCAATCTTATTAATACATTTATTACAAGTA
>CAKOSD010000098.1 GCA_934101745.1 uncultured Bacilli bacterium
GCCGAATCTAAATGTTTTGATTTATCTATAAGTAATCAAGAAAATAATATTAATTTAGATAATGCTTATCCAATAAGTAATGATAAGGGTAAAAGTTTAACTCCTTATACTTTTACTATTACTAATACTTGTGATATTACTACTGAGTATTCAGTTAATTTAGAAGTCTTAAAAGATTCTACTTTATCTAGTAAATTTATTGATGTCATGTTTGAAGGTAATATAAATTTACTTAGTAGTTATGATACTACTGATAAAATAAATACTACTAGTATAGAAAGTAGGAAACTCACCTACGGTATCTTGAAATCCAAAGCAAGTAAAGATTATTCTTTAAGACTATGGATAGATTATAATACTACTTTAGAAGATTTAAATAACGAGATTAAATCTTTTAAATCTAAGATAATAATAGTAGGTAAACCCATAAATTATACTGGAGATACTGTATTTAATTTTGATTACACTGGTTCTGAACAAACCTTTATTGCTCCAGTATCAGGAACTTATAAATTAGAAACCTGGGGAGCGCAAGGTGGTAATGCTTATCATTCCGGCGTGACTTTCAATGGTGGATATGGAGCATATTCGGCAGGAAATACTAAACTAAATTATAATGCAATCCTATATTTAAATGTTGGAGGAGCGGGCAAAGATTCAGTTGATTCAAGTGTTGGTTATGATGGTGGTTATAATGGTGGTGGATATGGTCAACCAGTTCAATTAAAAGATTGTTTTAATGCTTCTGGAGGTGGTGCAACACACATTTCTAAAAATTCTGGATTGTTATCAACCTTGACAAATAAATTAGATTATATTTACATTGTTTCTGGAGGCGGCGGTGGTGCTGGGAAACACGCAAAGTTCGAAGTAGGAGATGAATATGGTTATGGTGGCAACGCAGGTGGCATTGTTGGAAATGTGGGGAGTGCTGTTGCAGGAAATTATTTGCTATATGATGCTGGAACAGGTGGAACTCAAACACAAGGTGGTACTAATGCTACTACTAACATAATTGGAACATTTGGCCATGGTGCAAATGGAAGTCTAATTAGTGTTGGGTGGAAAGGCGGTTCTGGTGGAGGTAGTGGATTTTATGGTGGCGGCACTGGCTATACTAATTCAGGAGCTGGCGGTGGTTCAAGTTACATAGGCAATTCACTTTTAACTAACAAAGTTATGTATTGTTATAACTGTGAAGAATCATCTGAAGAGAGTACCAAAACGATTTCAACAAATTGTGTTGAAGAAAAACCGACCGAAAATTGTGCTAAAAAAGGAAATGGTTATGCTAGAATAACTCTGGTAAGTATAGATGAATAGGTCATATTAAATCGGTGTGTAAAATCACATCTTTTTATTTTGAGTAAATTTTCTGCGTCAACTAAATGTCAAATTTATAAAGAGTTTGGCATTTTTTAGCATTTTTTTAAAATTTTTGAAGGAAATTAGACTTCACTTACCAATATATATAATTAGGAAGGTAAATAATAACCTTCAAAAAAAGGAGGTGACAAGATATGATAATTATTTACAACAGGAGGGAGTTTAGACATGCTAGAAAAGCAAAAAATCATAAAGATGTGGCATTACAATAAAGAACATAACATTACCGGCTTTATGTTTCCACTTGCTTGGGATGTTATGTTTAACCAGATGTTCATTTCCTGTGATACTATGCCTTTAATAGAGTATATAGTTTCCACTATAGAAGATACAACTAAGCAAAATTTTAAAGGAAAAGTTAAATTACTGCCCAAGGACTTACCACAGCATTCAATAATTGATACCAATAGTAAAAGTGATTTACTACTTTCTTATCCTAATGGAAAAAAAGAAACTAAATGTATTTTAGAAATGAATTCATCACGTATTATGGTTATGAGAAATGCTTTTTATGTTTATAAAATTGCAAGTGGCGGTTTGAAAATAAAGAATGGAGCATATAAAAAAATATTCGACACCATTGTAGTAAATTTTAATTCCTATCATCATAAATCTGAACGATTAGTTGAAATTGGAATATTTCAAACTGATTTTGGTAAAATTATTGAAGATAGCATTAAAATTATTAATGTTAATATAGATAAAGCTTTAAATAAGCGGTATACTTATTTTAATGAACAGGAAGAGAAAATGGCGAGAATATGTAGGATTTTAACTACATGTAATATTAAAGTATTAGAAAGAGAGTTAAATGAAATTATGAGTAAAGAAGAAACTAAAAAAATTGTAGCAAGAGCCAAAGAATTATCAAGTGATGATGAATACATTAGACTGTTTGAAAATGGTGAAGAAGATAACTATAAAGAGTTAATTCGTAATACGGAACTTGCAGAAGCCAGGGAAGAAGCTGAGGAGCGTGGTCTTGAAATAGGAATTAAAAAAGGAATAATTCAAGGTTCGAAGGCTGCAACCATAGATTTGACTAAAAATGCTATAAATATTGGTTTAGATGCAAAAACAATATCTAAATTAACTGGCTTATCAATTAAAGAAATAGAAAGCTTAAAATAATACGCAGAAACTAAAATGTGTTTATGTTAATTCATTTAAATTTAAATTTATATATAATATATTTAAGGTTACAATTAGTTAATAAGTAAAATTATTTATTATTCTTTAAGAAACACTTTTTAGGGAGTGGAGGGTGGGAAGTAATAATAAATAATATAAAAATAGATATTAAGTCAAGAAAGGAAAAATATGTACGCCGAAATATTAATAGAATATAATAATAAAACTATCGATAAAACCTTTACTTACTTAATACCTTCTAATTTACAGAACAAAGTCAAAGTTGGGATGCAAGTAAGAGTTCCTTTTAATAAAAAATTAATAAATGGTTTTGTCTTAAAAATATATAATGACTTTACTAGTACTTATTCCTTAAAAGAAATAGATAGTATAGTTTTAGAAAATTTTGTTTTAAATAATGAATTATTACAATTAGGAAAATACTTAAAATCTATAACTTTATGTAGTTTAATAAGTGCTTTTAATACTATGTTACCTAGTAGTCTAAAAGTAGAAAAAAATCATGATTATAGTAAATATAAAACTTATATAGAATTAAATAAAAGTCCTTTAGAAATAGAAAACTATTTAAAAGAAATTAAGTATCCTAAACAAATAGAGATATTAACTAATCTTTTAAAGGGAGATTCGATAGAAAAAGATAAGAGTAATAGTAGCACCATTAAAACTTTAGTAAATAAAGACCTAGTTAAAGAAGTAAAAAAACAAGTTTATCGCATTAACTATGATAATTCCAAATTAGAAACTAAACCTAAGATGTCTTTAGAACAAGAAAATGCCGTAGCAATGGTTGCGACTAACCTCTACCAAACTTATCTTTTGTATGGCATAACGGGTTCGGGTAAGACGGAAGTATATATGAGCTTAATTGAAAAGGTAAGTAGCCTTGGTAAATCATCACTTCTTTTAGTACCCGAGATATCTTTAACTACACAGATGATTGAAAGAATTTATAAACGCTTTGGTTCTCAGGTAGCCATTTTTCATAGTGGCCTTTCTAACGGCGAAAAATATGACGAATATCAGAAAATTTATAATGGGGAAGTAAGTATTGTCGTCGGAACCAGAAGTGCCATTTTCACTCCCCTAAAAAATATTGGTTTAATTATTTTAGATGAAGAACATAGTAGTACTTATAAACAAGAAAATACTCCTAAATATAACGCCATTGATATTGCCAAATGGCGAGGTAAATATAATAATTGTCCGGTAATTTTAGGTAGTGCTACCCCTAAATTAGAAGATATGCTAAAAGCTGTAAAGGGTACTTATAAACTTCTTAAACTTACCAAAAGAATTGGCAGTGCTGTTTTACCCCAGATTTTGCTTGTTGATATGAAAGAAGAAATTAAAAATTGTCATCCGGTTATTAGTAGAATCTTAGAAACTAAAATTCAAGAACGCTTAAATAATGGGGAACAAATAATGCTTCTTTTAAACAGAAGAGGCTACTCCACGACGATTACGTGTTCGGCTTGTGGTTTCGTTTATAAATGTCCCCATTGTGATATAACCTTAACTTATCATAAGAACGTTAACAGTTTAAGATGCCATTATTGCGGCTATACCAAGATAAAGAGTGATACTTGTCCTAGTTGTAAAACCAATTCCCTAAACTTTATGGGTCTGGGGACCGAAAAATTAGAATTAGAACTTAAAAAAGGATTTCCTAAGGCTAGAATTAGTCGAATGGATGTCGATACGACTGCCAAGAAAGGCGCTTATGCTAATCTTATTACCGATTTTGCTAGTGGTAAATATGATATTATGGTTGGAACCCAAATGATTAGTAAAGGTCTTGATTTTCCTAAAGTAACTTTAGTCGGTATTATTAATGCTGATATGAGTCTAAATATTCCTGATTTTCGTAGTGGGGAAGTTACTTATGAACTTTTAAGTCAGGTTGCCGGCCGCGCTGGGCGAAAAACCAGTAATGGTGAAGTAATTATTCAAACCTTTAACCCCGATAATCCTTATATTAACTTTGTTAAAAATAATGACTACAAAGGATTTTATCAATATGAAATGAACTTTAGAAAAAACACTTTGTATCCCCCTTATTGTTTTTTAATAAATGTTTTAATTACTAGTCGTGATAATAACTTAGCCATGAAAGAAAGTAATAATATTTTTAAAGATTTA
>CAKOSD010000099.1 GCA_934101745.1 uncultured Bacilli bacterium
AAATTTTTTCATAAATCATTGTCCTTACTACTATCATACTTTTAAGAACAAGAATATTTTGTCGAAATTTGTATTTATATCTCATTTACATTTTTCATAGAGGTTAAAACTCTATGAAAACGCCCGGTGAATACTGGCCCCAAAGGCCATTTGACCAGAAATTTGACCAGAATAGGATTTAATTTGTTTGACCATAAAAAGCCTTGCAAAGTCAGTATTCACCTAGGCTTAAGAAAGAGTTTTTTGACCACAATTTTGACCACAATCATGATTTTTAACTGACAAATTTTTATGGAAATTAACGGATTTATGTGGTATATTTATACTATAAATTAAGAATAAGGTACGTATTTTGGCTTTCATAGAGTTTTAACTTCTATGAATTTTTTTAGTATTTAATTAGTATGGACTGGAATGACCAGTTATATACATTTTAAATTTCAAAAAAACTTATAGCACCAGTTAAGTACCATAAATTACTTTTAATTATTTTCTAATTCTAAGATTTTTAAATAAACAGGATATAAAGGGTTTTAATAACAATATTTTAAACATATAATATAAAATTCTTTTTATAATTATAATATATGTTTTTAAGTATTTTATCAATTTTAAATTAGCAAAAAGATATAGCCTTGGCTTACTATAGTTAATTAACGCATATTGTTTTTTTAATTCTAATTTTAATTTTAAAATATTAGTTAGAAAAATAAATCTATTATTATCACTTATTTCAACCATTTTAGTAATAAATTGGCATTTTCATTGAACTTTTTTGCCGTTTTGGGCACTTTTGTTCAATGAAACACATAATTTTATATTTTAAAAACTCTATTGATACGGGTGATTTGATAATTTTTTCCAGTAGCAATTAATATATTTGATTTTAAATAAATATAAATTATACTCATACATAAAAAATTATTAATATTAATATGGATATTATAAAATATTAAATAAGTTAGTATAATCTTTAAGAATTTATTACAAATATTAAAATAATGATATCTTTTAAATAAATAGATAATAATAAAAATAGGTATATATAATAAATTATGGGTTAAATAAATAATGATAATAAGACTTAAGATATTTAAATAATCTTTCTGGTAAGTTAAATAAAATAAGTAAAAAGAAGTATTAAAAGGTGTTAAAGAATAAAATAAGATATCTAATATTAAATAAATCATATAGTATACTCCGTAAGAATTAAACAATAGTTAGTATCTATCGGATTTAGGGTTATATTACAGATAGTATTATTATCTTTAATACTACAAGTATCTATAGTACCTATTAATAAATTACTAGGTAAATTAGTTAAACCACTAGTATAAATATTAGTATTTTTATTAATATTTATTTCTTTATCTATAATTACTTTATTATCTTTATATAGTCCTAAGGTATTATCTACTTTTATAGAGATAGTAAGACTAGAAATAGGTACTAAAGTATTATTGGTATTAGTTATTCCTATTAAACCTTTATCGTTTATAACCGGATGTTTGGGTTCTATTAAAGAGTTACTTTTTAAATAGTAAATATTACTATTATAAAGGTTTTTAATTAAGATCTTACTTATTATATAGTCATAATTATTGTATTTAATATTACTTAAAGTTTCTATTTCTTCTTTTAAAGAATTATTTTCTAATTCTAATAAGTTATATTTTACTTTATCTATATCATTACTTTTTATTAAATCTAAGAAAGGATTAATAAGTAGTAGTAAAAGAATAGGTATATATTTTAATATCTTTTTCATATCAATCACATTTATAGTATAAAAAAAATCGTATGGTTTTATACGATTATTTTTGATTAATTCTTAATCTATACTTACTAGGGTTATTCTAGCATAACCATTACCTTTTTTTGCACAGTAGCTTGTAGGCGTTGCCTCGTTGCAAGTAGTTGATATGGTTTTTGTACTTTCTTCAAATGACTCTTCGCACTTATAACAATACATAATTTTATTTTTTAAAAGTGAATTCCCAATATATCCGGAACCACCAGCTCCAGCACCATCACTGTATCTGCCTTCTTTTGATATTACAGAGCCGCCAAAATAACCGCCGCCGCCACCTTGACATTCTGAACCCCAAGCATTAGCCTGAGTCCTATCTTTAGCATTTTCTCCTTGTCCAAAAAAAGTCACCAAACCTTTTTGACTTCCCCCTAAAGCGTGATAAGGAAAAACATTTCCATTATTATCATAAACATTTGGAGTATCGCTGCCTTTAAAACCGCCACCAGAGCCTGGAATTCCCCAACTAGAGTCACCACCGCCGCCGCCAGAAACCATTACAATTGTATCCCTATGTTCTTCTAATGTGCTAAGAAGACCTGATTTTGTAGCAATATGTGTAGCGCCGCCGCCGCCAGCACCGTTTGCATATTTTCCAACGCCACCAGCACCACCACCATTATAACCGCCAGCAGTTCTCTTAAACGTTGCGTTCTCATCATTAATAAAAACTCCATCTTGCCCCTTTCCTCCTGCATTAATGTACAAGGTTAAATATTGTTCTAAATAGATATAACCCTTGGAAAAAGCACCAAAGCCAATATTTCCATCAAGATTACCACCTTGGGCTCCCCATGTTTCTAATTTATAAGTTCCAGAAACGGGTGCCATAAAAGTTTGCTCAGAACCAGTATAGTCAAAATTAAATACAGTATCGCCAGTATAGTTTATTGGTTTACCTACTACTACTATTCTTGATTTAAAAGATTTAATCTCATTATTTAAATCTTCTAAAGTAGTATTATAATCTAGCCATAGTCTTAAAGAATAATCTTTACTTTCCTGAGATTTTAAAATACCTGTAGTTAATTTTCTACTTTCTATACTACTAGTATTTACTTTATCCGTAGTATCATAACTACTAAGTATATTTATATTACCCTCAAACATGACATCTATAAATTTACTAGATAAAGTAGTATTATTTAATACTTCCAAGTTAATATTATATTGAGCAGTTATATCACAAGTATTAGTAACAGTAAAAGTATAAGGAGTTAAACTTTTACCTTTATCATTACTTATCGGATAAGCATTATCTAAATTAATATTATTTTCTTTATTAGTTATAGATAAATCAAAGCACTCTGTATATGCTGTGTTATTAGTATCTTGCGATACACTAACATTCCACATAGAATAAGATACTCCTATTCCTAGTAATATTATTAATACTAAAGATATACTAAAAAATATTATATTTTTCTTTGTCATTTATATTTACTCCTTTATATTCATAAAAGTAACTGGGGCCATTTGATAAGAGAATGATATAAAAATAAATTTGTTAAAAGAAATATTTTTATTGGCCCCAGTTACTTAATTATTTGTATCTATCATATACGGGTCATTTATAGTTCCGGTTCCTCCAGTTATTTTTACATCTGATTTTAGATTTATAACAGGTCTCACTCCATAATTACTTGTTACAAATGTCCATAAATATAAATATCCACTGCTATGGAGATACCAGGAACCTGCATTACCATAACCGGCATTAAAAATTGAAGGAGACATTGTCCAGTAATGCTGAGTCGAATAAACCCACGCTAATTTATTTACATGATTATAATCCAAACCTGCGAATGCTAATTCATCATATGAAATTAAACCTACTGGATATGTCAATGACTTATTTCCAACGCTTGAATCTGCTACTGTATATAAATCTTTTTCTTTGTTTGGACATGTAAATTTAGCTGTATTTTTTTCATATCTTCCATATGCTCCAAAGTATGTATTTTTATCTGTTTGAACTCCATTGCCACCGCTATAAATAGTTCTATCACCGCAAAAGCCAGCAGTATTAGAGATATAATCACTGTATCCTTTATCTAAAATGTTAGTCTTATACCAGCTATCAACTGTAGACTTTATTGTAGAATTGTTTGTATTGGCGTGTACTTCATCAAAAGTGGTGCCATCTGGATTGCCATACATATACCCTACATAAGCAGGATTATTGTATTTACTATTAAATTGGTAAGTGCTATTATTTATAGATTGTTTATTATAAGTAGCATTTTTTACTGTTCCATCATACATTAATCTTATTGAGCCATCACCATTTATTCTCACTATTTGCCAATAAATATTAGCAAAATAAACAATGTTATTTTTAACATTACCACGATAGTAGTAAGTTGTACCATAATCATCTGTGGCTTGATATAATCCTTTATCAGATTTATCTGTTTCTAACTCTGTTTCTGTTAAAGTAATACAAGATAGATTATAAGCATTAACCGCATATGTAATTCCATTTGTAGTTTGTGTATCGCTAGTTTTTGTCGCTCCAGTAATTTGGTATGCTGTTATATAATTAATATCTCTTGCTACATACAATTTGGAATTAGTCTGGTTATATGCCATATATTCTGTTAAATAATAATATTTAGTATCTCCAGAATAATCTAATATTGTTGGATTTTTCAAAGAACAATCACTTAATGAATATGCAGCTGTCTCACTATTAAATGATTTGGTTGTACATATATACATATATTGTTCATCAGTACTTAAATCATTCAATTTATTTACCGAACTTATAGCCTCAGCCGTTGGTTTTATTACTTGTCTTGTGACTTGACTTCCCGTTTTTTCAACCCAT
>CAKOSD010000100.1 GCA_934101745.1 uncultured Bacilli bacterium
TCTTTCTTCTGCTCTTTTGTATCACTTTTTTTACTTTCAACCTTTTTTACATCTGCTAAATAAATTTTATTTTTTTTATTCTTCATTTTAACTCCTAACTAAGGGCACAAGCAATGCCACCGACAATTGCCCCACCGATAACCCCGGCTAAGAAACCAACCGGACCTAAGAAACCAGCTAAGATATTACCAGCAATAGCCCCAGCACCAGCACCACCAACTATTCCAGTTAAAACACCACAACCATTATTTTCTTGTTTAGGCTCTGGAGTAGTAATCTCAGCCAAAACTTCTTTACAGACATTAGCATTCGAGCATACTTTAGCATAATAGGTTTCCGTTTGTCCTCCGCCTTGAACAAAGGTATGAGGAGAATCATAATAATTATATACCCACTTAGACTTATCCCAGTAAGTTTGCATCATACAAATGCTTCTATATAAAGAAGTAGAAAAATCATCAAACAAACCCCCAGTTATAGCACCTGCTAAAACCCCAGCCGTAGCACCACCTACTGTAGCACCGACAATACCAGAAGCAACACCGCCAGCAACGGCTCCGCCAACTACGGCGCCCTTATTGTTATCTTTATTGGTATACTTAGCAACACAAGCATCTATATCTGCTGCCGAGCCAATATATTTTGATGAACTATGATCAGATACACCAGCACTCATAACGCCACTGACTGACCCCTTAATAGTTATTTTAGCCTCAACATCATTACAACCTTTTGAGTAAGTATCACACGTATAATTTTCTCTTGTTTTTTGGAAAGTAAAATCAACATCCGGAGCATCGGCATCTCTTTTGATATATTTCGTACAAATATTGGTAGTGCCAGCCTCATTTTTAACTTCACCAACAATCGTTTCTCCTGCTGTATTATAATTAACAGTATAATTATCATAGTAATTATTATATTTCTTAATCTTAGTACTTACGACATATTTTGATGCTGAACTTACACTAGTATTAACATCGGAAGTAAACCACTCAGTCCCATTGTTACCTCCTACCGCATTAACAACACAAATAGGTTTTTCGGCTAATCTTTTAACATTTAATTCACATCTGTTAGTATTACCAGCCTTATCTTTAACGTAACCATAATAAGTTATACCTGACCTCTCAGTGTCATTTCTTAATACAATTTGTTCAACCCCATTATAATCTTCACTAGAACTAGTGGAAAGACCCTTCTCAGCAATACCACTTAAATTATCATTAGCAACCAGATTAACTTCTACATCACTTGTATACCAATTATTTTCCCCCTTAACACTATTATTTGATATTACAATTTGACAAGTTGGAGCCGTTACATCAACATGAGCCTGTAAATTGGTACTGCAGGTCTCATTATTTCCAATATTATCTTTTATATTCCAATTAAGATTAATTTTATCAGTATCAGTAGTTATAGTTTCCGTAGTACTCGGAGTTGCACACCCCGAACCAACATCATTTCGACACCCATAAGTGTAAGTATAACTACGACTCCATCCTTCCTGACCAGCCGGAATATTACATACTGGAACTTTATTATCAATATTAGTAATCTTTATTTCAGTAGGACTATCGCTTACATTACCCGCCTTATCCTTAGCATAAGCATAATAAGTTTTATTTTCATAAACATCTACATAATTACTTCCGTTATCACTTTTATACTTAAAAATAGGTGTCTTCTTAACATCATCTTCTAAGGCATAAGCATACTCATTAAATCCTGAACCCGATCCATCATTTCCATTAAAAATTATCCTCTTTTTAGAAGTAGAAAACGAAGAATCAGCACTCAAATTAACTTTAGGAGATTCCTTATCAATTTTAACATTAACACTTTGAGTTAAAACTCCCTTTATAGTTTCCACTTTAACCGTTACTTCCCCATTAAAAAGTAATAACGTTGATACTTTATATATATTAGCGTACCCTTTTGCCTTAGTTACTTCCGATGCTAAAGAACCATTGTAAGTAATAACATCGCCATTAACAAGCCAACTAATCTTCATATTATCTGTACTCAACTTATTATCATTTAAAGCCTTAGGATTTAAAAACAAATAAACATCTTTATTAGTCCACTCTGTATTTTTATTCTTTCCTAGCCCATACTGCTTTAAATTATCCCCTTTATCAGCATAAATCTCAATATCTAATTTTGAAGATAAAACCGCTAATTCAGCCAAATCACAAGAATTATCATTAGTTATATCAACATCATAATCATCAATATACTTATTAATATCAATTTTATAACAATCAAGATACCCCCCTAAAGGATTACTCAATTTATTATTTCCATATTCATCCTCAAGATTAGCATCCATATCAAGATATCCCTCTTGTAACAAAGTAGCCACACTAATAGTGCCAACATCAACCTTATTATCCATAGCATACTCTATAGCCTTAGTTTTAATTAAACTAATTTTATTATCATAAGTCTTCTGTTTTAAAGACTTACTAATTCCATTATAACTGGCTGTGGCAATCGTAACTAAAATTCCCATAATTACAATAACCGCCAGTAACTCGGGAATGGAAAATCCCTTACTTTTTTTCTTCTTCATCATACAACAATACCCTTCTACTATAATTAAAATATATCATTAAATTAATTTCCATGCAATAATTTTTAAAAAAAAGAATACACCTTTTTTAGCATATTCTTATATATTTAAAAACTAACAATCTATAGTAATGATATAACATATCTTTGATTACGTATTGTAATAATCATCTTAATACTAGAAGCATACTTCATATTATAGTCAACCTCTAATACTTTATTCTCACTTATATCATTATTTACTGATTTATCAGTTACACTACTAGTATATGTTTTATCATTATAAACATATTCAAAAGTAACAAAGTTATTATAAAAATCATTTTGACCATACATACTATAATTAGTAGAACTATCATAATTAATATTACTACTTAAAGCAATTAAAGTCTTTTTCGTATTACTATTATTAGAAATCGCATTCTTCTTTAAAACACACTCATTATCTTTATTACAATAATTATATTCATAAACATAAGTATCACTAATACTATAATCATTAACAAAAACCGTCGTATTTTTTAAAGTAGATTTATTTAAAGTTATTTCTTCTCCCAATGAATAACTACCATTATCATTTATCTTATCATTTTCTTTCGGTGAAACTTTCAAAGTTTTGTAAGTAGGAGTACCAACCCCATCTACATATTTAACACTATCCAATATTCTAATCGTATAACTCTTACTTATTTCTTTATCTAAAATACTATAACACAAAACATATTTATGAGTCTTTCCTACTTCTACTTTATCTTTATAGTAAGGTTCTCCTAAATCTTTAAAATAAGTAGATTTATCTAATATCGGATATATATAAGTATTGCCAATCTGTAACCAGAAATTATCCGTATCTAGGGATTTCGGCGTCTTGCTTTTATTAGTAACAGCTAAGACTAAAACTAAATAATGATACTTATCACTTAAATTATTGCCGCCATAATCTAGTTTAGTTAAATAAGAATTCTCCACCGTAATAGCAAAATTACTATAAGTAAAGGCTTTATCAACTTTAACATTATTATTTAATTTAACTAACGTACTTATACCAAATATTATAAGTATTAAGGCTAAAATTCCTCCCATTCCCATAAAAACTAATTTATTTTCTAGTATATAGTATTTCATTTCTCTTAGTTTTCTAAAGAAAGTTCTTTTTATTTTATAATCTTCAAGTTGTACCCCAATTTCTATTTCCGCATCATCTTCTTTAGCAATATCAATATCATCACGTAAATTAGTAAATTCAAAAGTAGTTAAATCAAAGCCAATAAAATTTAAAAAATAAAATATAAAAAACAAAAAATTAGGGTAAAAAGTAAACTTAGCCGTATCCCGATATAATAAAGCCGTCTGAGATTCAACCGTATTAAATTCAAAATTATCTAAAACTCCCCGGTAAACAAAACTAAATACTAATAAAACACTAAAAAAGATTGTCGAAACAATATAAGCCTTAGTATCTTTATCTTTACTTCGAAATAAAATAAAAATAATAATATTTATTAAAATAATTACAACTAAAGTAATAGGTAATAAAAAACCTATATAATGCGTAGCTAAATCTGTTTCTAAAGTTTTATAACCACTAGAAACAAAATTGCCAAAAAACTGCATTATATTAAAAAACTTAAATATAACAAAGGCCACTAACAACATTAATATAATATTAATAATCTTGAAATGTTCAATTAAAAATTTAAAAGGTTTTCTAATAATCATATAACCCCTCCTATTCTATATCAAGTATAACACAAAAAAATTGATTTTAATAAAAAATAAGTTTTAAACTATTTAAACATTTAGTATAATACTAGAAAAAAAAGAAGGCGATAAAATGAATAATGACAATACTATTTTTCAAAGCAAAAAAGAAAATATCTTTTTTCAAGAATTAACACCGGAAACGTTAGAACAATTAAAGCA
>CAKOSD010000101.1 GCA_934101745.1 uncultured Bacilli bacterium
TCTAAAAGTTCCTCTGGTTTATCGGTTATTACAACTTTAACCCCTAAACTTTCTAATTCTTTTACTTTATCACTATCTTGCTCCTTAGCATCAGTTACTATTATTTCATTATCATATTTACTTAAATATTTACTTACTTCATAGCCACTTCTAGCCATTCCTAAAACAAATATTTTACTATTTTTTAATTTAATCATATTTTTTCTTCTCCTTTAGTTCTTGTTCTTTTCAAAATTTGATTTAAATCTTCAACATAATGTTTATTTAATCGCTTAAATACTAAGCAATCATCAGTGCTACTATATTCATCTAATGTAAAATTATATTTTTTAAATAACTCAATATAATTTCTTTTATTAGCATTCTTACTCATGCGTAAGGCATAGGTAAAATACATACTATCTGAAAATACTACTTCAAAACGACTTTCAATATACCAAATAGTTTTAACTAATTCTTCGATATTATCCTGATAATCGGTTAATATTTCCATGCCATCATAAATACCTCTAAAAGCCACTCTGGCAGTTGTTGATTTAATATTACCAACATCATCATATTTAAATATTTCCAATTTATAATAGGCATTAGCATCATCGCATTGGCAAAATATAACTTCATCTTTTTGGTAATTTTTTTTACCATAATTAGGGTTTCTTTTTTTATATGTTAAGTATCCTTCTGCTAGTTCCGTCTCAATTTCATCAAAATCACTAGCAAAACCACACTTAGAAAATAATTTTTGAGATGCTAAATTATCTGGGGCAATATGAGCAACAAAGTACTCTGTATTGTTTAGGGATTCTCCAAATGATTTTATAATCATTTTTAATAATTTTGTGCCATTTCCATTATAACGATAAGCACTATTTAACCCCATTTTTATATCAAGTCCCATTGGCGTTAATAAAAATTCTACTGCTCCTACTGTATATCTCGTATATCTTTCCACTATCCTAAAAATTTTAATATTTTTATTGCCATAATTAAATCCAAAGTCAAATACTTTATAAAGATCACTATCAAGTAAATAATTATTAAAATTTTTCATTTCTATAAAATCAACTTTATCAATAGTTCTTTTATCTTCTCCGGTTTCCATAATTATTTTTGGCACTTAGGACAATAGTAAGTGCTTCTTCCTCCTACTTTGATACACATTATTTTTTCGCCACAGACTTTACAAGGGCAATTTTCTCTTTTATGAACACATAGATAATCTTGATAATGACCAGTTACCCCCAAACTAGAAGTATAACTCTTAATCGTAGTTCCTCCTAATTCCATGGCTTTTTTAATAATACTTGCACTGGTATTAACTATCTTTTCAGCCTCATCCCTAGTAATACTATTTGCTGGTCTTTCCGGATTAATACTACTTGCAAACAAAACTTCATTAGCATAAATATTACCCAGCCCACTAATAATCGTTTGATCAAGTAAGGCCGTTTTAATAGGCTCTTTTTTCGTTTTAAACTTTTCTAATAAGTAAGAAGCCGTTAATAAATCACTCCCTGGTTCTTGTCCCTGTTTTTTTATTTCTTCCGTCTCATAAAGCATCTCTTTAAGTATAATTTTCATTCTTCCAAACTTCCTTGTATCATGATATCTAAGATCTGTATTATCAGCAAAATGAATAATTACATGTTCATGCTTAACTTTTTCTTCTTTTGTTTCTTTTAGAAAATACTTACCTTCCATTCTTAAATGACTAAGTAAATAATACTTATCTAGTTCAAATATTAACCATTTACCTCTTCTTTTAATATCTTCAAACTCATTATTAATAAGACAATTCTTAAATTCATTTATATCTTGTTCAATCATCTTATCATAATAAATATCTACCCCTATTATTTTTTTATGTAAAATACTTTTCTTTAAGACATTTCTTACTGTTTCTACTTCCGCTATTTCTGGCATATTACTTCTTCTTTCTTAAGACTTTATTTTATTATTTTGCTATTTAAATGTAAATACTTTTTTTATTATTTTGTATCATACCAATTAGTCCCTATATCACTACTTACTTTAATAGGAACATCTAGTTTAATAGCATTTTCCATTTTATCTTTAACTATTTTTATTACTTGGTCTTTTTCTTCTTTTTTAACATCAAAGATTAATTCATCATGAACTTGCAATAACATTTTACTTTGAATATTATTTTCTTTAAAGGCCTCATATATTCCAACCATAGCCTTTTTCATAATATCAGCACAAGTTCCTTGAATTGGCGTATTAAGAGCAATCCTTTCGCCTTGTTGTCTTATCATATAATTTTTATTACTTAATTCTTCAATAGTCCGTTTACGATTAAATAACGTTCTAACTTCGCCTTGTTCATAAGCCTCTTTTATAATTTCATCCATATATTTTTTAACCCCTGGATATAATTCATAATACTTTTCGATAAATTTTTTGGCTTCTTTCGCCGGTATTTCTAAATTTTCTCCTAAGCCAAAACCACTGATACCATAAACAATGCCAAAGATAACAGCCTTAGCTGTCTTACGCATTAAAGGAGTTACTTCACTTTGCGAAATACCATGAATATCAGCAGCTACTTTAGTATGAATATCTTCATCATTTAAATAAGCATTAATTAGTTCTTGCGATTTACTAATATGGGCCAGTAAACGAAGTTCAATTTGAGAATAATCACAACTTAATAAGTAATCATATTCTGGATAAAAGGCTTTCTTAATTTTTCTGCCTTCACTATCTTTAGCCGGAATATTTTGCATATTTGGTTCCACGGATGAAAGTCTACCCGTTCTCGTTAAATTTTGTTTATATATAGTATGTATCTTGCCATCTTCTTTTATATAAGGAATAAGTCCCTCTAAATAAGTCGTATAAAGTTTATTTAAGTTTCTAAATTCTAAAATATCATTAATTACCGGACTATAATTAACTAATTTTTTTAAAGTATCCACATCAGTCTTATAAGCCCCCGACTTATTTTTCTTAGCAAATGGTAAATTTAACTTTTCAAAAAGAATTACTCCTAATTGTTTAGGCGAGGCTATATTAAACTCTTCTCCACATTCAAAATAAATTCTTGTTTCTATATCTCTTATTTTCTTTTCTACTTCTAAAGACATATTCTTTAATATCTCTTTATCACATTTAATGCCATTAAGTTCCATATTAGCCAGTACTTTAATTAAAGGCATTTCAATATTAGTAAATAGACTATCCATATCTTCTAATTTAATTCTTTTAATATAATCATCTCTGGTATCATAAATAAAACGTGCCTTCGTTACTATATCTTTAGAATTAAAATCGTTTTTTAAAGAAGTATCATAAAATTCAACCTTATAATCTTTAGGTATCATCAAATACGCTATATCATCCTTAGTATTTTCTTCTAATAGATAAGAGGCTATCATTGTATCAAAAATAGTATTATTTAATATATCTTCATTTTTTAAAAGACAAATATTTTTCTTTAAATCATAAGTATACTTTATTTTATCCTTTAAATAAATAAGTGTATCTTTAATTAATAGTTTAGGAACATAATAATTATTCTTTTTAGTTACAACTCCCATCCCAACAATATTAGCATCATGATAATTTTCTTTATCCCCTTCAATATAGTAAGCATAAGTATCCGTATCTTCTATTTCTTTAGGATCCAATATGGTTATAAACTTTATTTCTTTTTGAGTACTCTTAGGACTGGTATTTTTTAAAAGGGAAAAGAATTCTAATTCCCTAAAAATACTTGCAAGTTCTTCTAATCTAGGTCCTTCATATTTTATCTTAGCAAAATCAACATCAAGAGGAACTTTCTTATAAATGGTCGCTATTTCCTTAGAAATATAAGCACTTTCTTTATCATTTATTAATTTAGTTTTAACTGCACCTTTTATCTCATCAATATGACTATATATATCATCTAAATCTTCATAAGTTTTTAAAAGATTAATCGCCGTTTTATCCCCTATTCCCTTAACTCCCGGAATATTATCAGATGAATCGCCGGCTAAGGCTTTATAATCAATCATATGAATAGGACTAAAGCCCCAGTCTTCCTTAAAATTAGTGGGATTATATCTTATATAATCTTTTGTTTTTAATAGTTTAACTTCGACTTCATCCGTAATTAACTGAAGTAAATCTTTATCGCTAGAAATAATCGTAGCATCATATTCTTTATTATTATTACAGCCTTCCGCAAACGTCCCAATAATATCATCAGCCTCAAAGGGTTCTAACTCATAATATTTAATCCCCATAGCCTCTAATATTTTTCTTGCCACCGGCATTTGCAGTTTTAATTCTTCCGGCGTCTCACTGCGCCCGGCTTTATAAGTTTCATACTTTTCTTTTCGAAAATTTTTGCCAATATCAAAGGCTACCATAATATACTTAGGTTTTTCTTCTTCAATTATTTTTTGCATCATATTGACAAAGCCATATAAGGCATTGGTAGGAAATCCTTTAGAGTTTTTCATCA
>CAKOSD010000102.1 GCA_934101745.1 uncultured Bacilli bacterium
GGGATTGCCATTAGGGCTATTCCTAGTGGGGCTATCCTAAAATTAGATAAGAAAACCTCTTTATTTTGCTTATTAAAAAAATTAGTTTGCCAAAATAAAAAAACGGTATTCCTAATTGTTGTCCTTGGCATCATATTAAATATTTTGGAATTGGTATTAAATTATTACTTCCAATTTCTAATTAATTTTCCCAATTATTCTAAAATATTAACAATCTTTCTATTTGTAATAATTACTAAAATATTAAGTGAATATTACTTTGTTAATTTAGGACATAGTTTAAGTAGAAAAATTGATTATACTTTGTTAGACAGTTACCTTTCCTGCTTTTTACATCTCCCGCTTCCTAATTTAGAGAAAGCAACCTCAGGAAGAACTTTAAAACATGTTGAAGATTTACAAATTATTAAAGAAGCAATTTTAGAACTTTTATTAAAAGTTAGTCTTACTTTATTACAATTTAGCGGTGGTTTATTTCTTATAATGGTTTTATCACCTTACTTAAGTATCTTATTTTTAGGACTTATTATAGGTTATATTTTTTTGAAATTAATTGAAAACCAAAAAATTAATAAATATACTAACTATCTTCTAAATAAAACCACGGAATATCAGGAAACTTTAGTAGATACAGTAAAAAATTATAAAACTATTAAAGATTTAAATTGTGAAGATATTTTTATTAATCATACTCTGCAAAAAAGTCTTGATTATTTAGATTATGAAAAATATTATGCCTCTATTTTAAATAAATGGCATAGTTTTGAAAACTTGAACTTAGAGTTAGGTAATTTTCTTCTTATTAGTGTCGGTTATCTTTTAAGTAAAAATGGCAATATAAACTTGGTTAATCTCTTTACTTTTATTACTTTGACTAATTACTTATTCTTTAGTCTTAAAAGTACTATGGATATCATGCCTAAATATTACTATCTAAAGCAAAGTTACTTACGAATAAGCGAATTTTTAGATGCCACTTTAGAAAAAGATAAAGGTCTTATCTTTAGCAATGGCGATATTACTTTTAGCCATGTAAGTTTTACCTATAATAACGGTAATAAAGTTATTAAAAATCTAAATCAAATTATTAAAAAAGGCCAGAAAGTAATCTTATCCGGAGCCAGTGGGACCGGCAAATCAACTCTATGTAAATTATTATATCGCTATTATGAACCAGAATTGGGAAGTATTAAGATTAATAATATTGACATTAAAAATTTGAAATTATCTAGTCTAAGAGAAAATATTAGTTATATTAGTCAGGATGCCACACTTTTTAACGGAACCGTCTTAGAAAATATTGCAGGTCCGGGTAAACCTGATATTGATAAATTAAACTGGGTTATTAAAATTTGCTTATTAGAAAAACTAATAGATAAGTTACCTAATCATTTAGAAACCAACCTAAAAGATAACAGTAATAATATATCCGGTGGCGAGACTGAAAGAATAATTCTAGCCCGTAGTCTTTATAATTTAAAATCAATTATGATTTTAGATGAGGCTTTAAGTCAGGTAGATATAAAAACCGAAAAATTAATAATAAAGAATATAAAAAATAATTATCCGGCTTGTACTTTAATTTATATAACTCATAAGGATGTTAAAGAAATCTTCAAAAATGAAATAAGTTTATCTTGATAGAGAAAGGAAAAAAATAAATATGATATTACAAAATGAAGAATTAAAAAATGTGAAGGGTGGCGGTATGTCATTTGGTTTTATTGCCGGTTTAGTTGGACTAGGGGCTTTTCTAATCGGCGTCTTAGATGGCATTATGCGCCCCTTATCTTGTCATTAAAATATTGTTAGAAAGGAATTAAATATGATATTAAATGTTACTCAATTAAAAGAAATAAAAGGAGGAGCCAGCAGTATTCTAAGTGCTACTTTCTTTAATGCCTTAGCAAGAAGTCTAAGTACTCTTGCTGATATTGGTAGAAGTCTTGGTACTTCTATTAGAATGCTTTTTTCAAGGAGAGTTTGTAAATGATAAAATGGTTAATTAATTTTTTAAGAAAAATTTATTATATTATTTAAAATTATTTTAATAATATTAGAAAGGATTAACTATGAGTAGAAATTTTTATACTTTTATAAGATGCTTATGCTATGTTATTAACTATTTAAGATGGTAATTAATAAAATTTAAATTTAGAAAAAGATAAATAAGTGAAAAATAACTATCTTTATGCTATACTTTAAAATAGAGGTGGTTAAATGTGAATAAAATAAATAATAAAGGTTTTATTGCAACAACACTTATTTATTCTTTTTTACTTTTATTTGCAACTTTGGTAACGGTTATTATTACTAATTATAATTATTATCGTAATACTCTTAATAAATATAATAAGAATATAAATGATGCCCTAAATGCTAAAGTAAATAATAAATATGTTACTTTATACAATGAAATTGATAATAGTGATTTTGAGGCTAAATATGTATCGTGGTATATGGGGTCTAATACAACTAACTTTGCTAATAATGGTAATGTTGGTTATGATTGTAATCAAAGCGATTGTACTAACAAAAACGGCTCTTATCAAACGGATTATACCAACGCTGGGGGTAATAACTCTTTTAGATTTGCTCCCCAAACTAACAGTGTCGTTAATTCTAATGTGTTTAGTTGTATTGCCAATAATTATTATTATGTAAGTTATGATGTTTTTACTAGTGGCGCCTTAAGTGGTGGCAATATTGGCATATATAATAATTCTGGGCGTTTTGAAGTATCTGAATCTTTAAATTATGGTTTTCAAAATTGGAGTCGTCGTGGTTTTATTGGTAAAGTCTCTTCCGGTGGTAATTGTGTTTTTAGAATTGACTATCAGAATGGTGGGGGCGGGGCTGATATTAGAATGAATATTGATAACGTTGCTGTTATAAATATTACTGAACTATTAAGTAAGGCCGGAATTAGTATTCCTGATTCCGGAGGAAATGAATTAAAAACTAAGTATAGCCTGGCTCTTACTGAGGCTCAATCCGATGCTAAAATTACCCATTTTAATGTTTCAACAGTATATGATATTGATGCTCTAAAAAATGCTAATAATACAACTTATAACTTTGTTTATACGGGCGGTACTCAGGAATTTACGGCTCCAAGTGATGGTACTTATCTTTTAGAAGTCTGGGGCGCCCAAGGCGGAAATCAATATGAGGGTCGCGGAGGCTACGGCGGTTATTCTTATGGTGAATATAAACTTAATAAAGGTCAAAAACTTTATGTAAAAGTTGGTTATGGTGCCCCAGATTGGTCTTTAGATGGTGGCGGTGCCACTTCGATTCAAAATTACCTTATTGGCGATGGTCAATTAAGAAATTATAAAAATAATCTAGGTAACGTTATCATTGTTGCTGGCGGTGGTGGCGCTGGTGAAAGAGAAAATGGTGGTAATGGCGGTGGTTACCTGGGAGGAACTGGGTACCAAAAATCGACCGGCTATGAATATTATGCCGAAGGTGGTACTCAATATAGTGGAGGCCGTGGTAGAACCGCCGCCGGTCATAATAACGGTGGCAATTTAGATGGTGATTTTGGTATCGGGGGTAGTGGTTATAGCCCAACCGATTCTGGTCCTAATGGCGGTGAAGGCTACTATGGTGGCGGTGGGGTTACCTATGCCGGCTCCGGCGGCGGCGGCTCTGGTTATATTGGCAACGGTAACCTTACTAATAAAGGCATGTATTGTTATCTTTGCAGTGAAAGTAATGATGTAAATACCAAAACTACGACAACTTCTTGTTATGAAGAAAACCCAACCAAAAATTGTGCCAAAAAAGGAAGTGGTTACGCTAGAATTACTCTTATCGGCGCCCGATAAAACAATTTCGGCAAAAACCAAGAGAAAAACAGTTGAAACCCAGCAAATATATGTGGTATAATTGGCTTGTTGATTGAAGGGAGGGATAAAGATGACAAAAGTAGTGGTAAAAGATGGCAATGTTGATGGCGCATTAAAAAAATGGAAAGTTAAAGTTGCTAAAAGTGGTGTCCCTTCAGAATTAAAAAAGAGAAAACATTATGAAAAACCAGGCGTAAAAAGAAGAGAAGCAAAAAAAGAAATGATTCGTAATGCGAGAAAACATCATAGAGATTAGGAGTATTGATATGTTAGAAAAACAAATCGCAACTGATACTCTTACGGCAATGAAAAATTCTGATAAGTTTAAAGTATCCGTTCTAAGAATGCTTAAAAGTGCTTTACAAAGTGAAAAAATTAATAGCAAGTCAACTGATTTAACAGATGAACAAGTTATTATGGTCTTAAAAAAGCAAATAAAAGAAAGAACCGCCAGCATAGAAGAATATACTAAATATAATCGTCTAGAC
>CAKOSD010000103.1 GCA_934101745.1 uncultured Bacilli bacterium
ACTTACAGCCTTTGCTCTGCAAATAGTATATAAATATAATATATCTCTAGACTGGTTAATTGGTCGTTTTAATTAATCTTCTTAAGGGTGGGCGGGTGGGAAGTAATCCTAAATCTATAATATTTATAAAATAATAGTATCTTTTTAAATAAGCCTATGTTATTATGAAAATGTAAGTAGATAATACTTACAGGGAGGAAATAAAATGGTTAACAAAAACAAAAGTATATTAGAAAGTCAAAAAAAACTATTAGAAGATTTAAAACAATATGAACCGTTATTGTCTAAAGAATATTATGAATATTTAGAAAGCCTACTTGCTCTAGAAATATCCGCTTTTAATAAAGAATTTAATAATGATAGTAGAGAAATCTTAAAAAAAATAGAATTATATAAAAGAATAGCAATTTATAATATTTGTAATCGTACTAAGAATCTACTTCTAAATAATGGTAATGGTATTGAAATAAGTACAGTTGAAAACTATGAACACCCCGTTGAATTTAGTATTTTTGGAAAAATGAATGGCAAAAGTATAAATAGTTTTCGCTTTAACATTGAAGAAGATAGTCCTTTATATATAGGAGATGCTATCATCTATTCTAGTGGTCCTAACAGCATTTTAAGACAAGAAGAAATAAAGAGATTAACTAAAGAATATGAGGCTAAGCTTAAACAAGATAATCCTCATGCCCGTCATGATGGGGTTAAAAGATTCCAAGATGAAAACGGTTCTAAATGGGAAACTAGTCGTCAAGCTGACTTAGAAATAATAAATAAGAAATTAACTAGTTTAAGGAATTTCTCTTTAGATAATACGACTAATGAGTTAATTGCCGCTCAAAATTATTTGGCTGGTCTTATTTTAGATGATATGCATTTAAAAGATGAAGATTTTACTTCTTCTTACCAACATGGTTTGGAAAAAACACTAGTTCGTAAATATCCTGGTATGAGTGTTAAACATAATGTTAAAAACCTATAAAATATTTTAACTGTTAGAGAGTTCTAACAGTTTTTTAATCTTAAAAAGCCCCTATTTCTAGGAACTTCTAAATTATATTATTAGATTTATTGTTTACTAGTCTTTTTATATTTACCTAAGACCCTTTTGATAGCTACTGTAGGTTTTACTTTTTTAGCAAGAATGTCACATGCCTTACTACCTCTTAAATAAGAATTTAAAAGATGCTTATCACTATAATCACATATTTCTATTAAGGTATCATTATCTATTTCTTTAAATTTTTCTTTGGGAATTAAAGACATTTCAAAGGCTAAATCTGGACGGCGATTAATAAAATCAAGAATTTTTGGTAAACTTTCTACGGTCTCATAATGCGCAGCAATGGCCTCACTCATCCAATCATCAATATATGACATTTTTTCATCAGGAAATATCATCAACATCAAATCATAATTATGGATGCAATTACTAAATCCTTGAGTTTGCATTAAGTTGTTTAATCTATCTTTGTTAGCATTAGATATTCCTTCATCCTTAAAACGGCCTATCATAAGTAATTGTTCGGCTGAGGCTAGCAAGTAAGTTTCATCACTAAAGGCATCTAAATGTTTTTTGGAAAAAACACCTATTATAGAGCTATAATGGTCGCTTTTATAGATTTGGGCAATCACTTCATGCTTGATTTCTAGTATTTTTTTAAATCTCAATATATATTCTTCTCTTTTAGGTGGCAATATGCCTTCCATACTTTTATGAAAAAATGTAAAGACAAAACCGCATTCTTTTAAAAGGTCAATATATTCTTTTCTAGCAAACTTTGACGATATTGATTTATCTAAATAGCTAAGATTAATTTTACCGTAGTCGCCGTTAAAGTTAATATCAGCCTTCATTAAATCTTGTAATAGTTCTACATTATCATAGTATAGAGCCGTATAATACAAAGCCAAAGATATTCTAACTTTTTTATTTTCTTTTTCATCTACTATTGGTAACAAAGTATAAATTATATTACCCTTAGGATCTTTTTGTAAATTTTTAAAATTTGCATTAATTAAGTCAGTTAATACCGCCGCCATTTTTTTATCAGTAGCAGCTTCTCTATCCTTATCCAATTTAATATTTCCTTTAACAGATGTCCTAATTTCATTTAGTGTGTTTAAAACATAAATATTAATAAAATCATCTTTATTTAATGTATCCATGAATCCTCCCTGATTATATAGTTAAATCATTAACTAAAAATACAATATTTATTATATTTAAATATCAATATCTTTACAAGAAGAAAATGAAATATTTAGCCCTTTTAATAGGATTATTGTTATAATAAATTTAAAGTTAGGAGAATAAATATGCAAAGATATATTTCTAAGTATGATGATAACGAATATACCCATCTTTTAAAACTTTTAAAATCTTTAGGAGGTTCTAATTTAAAATATAACTGGTTAATAAGTGATATCGAGGCTTATCCCCAAAATAAGGATTATATTGATTTATTTAATAATGATTATATATTTTTATCTAATCACGAACTCCTAACCATTTTAGAAAACGAAGACATTCAGTTTATTAATGGTATTTTTAGTGCTATCCCGGTTAATTTTAAGGAAAATGAAGTTTTCCAATACGCCATCCCTTGTATTAATAAGATAGATTTAAAATACTATGTAGGTCCTCATATCCAACATCCCTTAGCAGATATGGAAATAGCCTGCACCGACAGTACTTATTTTAGTATTACTTCTAGATACGAAATAAATAAAGACTTTTTTAAAGAATACCCTTTAGTTACTTCTAGTATAGACGGTCCAGAATCCTACTTTGTTAAAAACACTAATAATAAACCAATCAATCTAGCCTTTGAATTATCTTATTATGAGATAAATAAGAAAACAAGAAATTATAATGATTCTTTATATATTGATGAAGATAGATTTAATGATTTTATTAAAAAATACCCTTACTTTGATAAAACCACTTATAAAAACAAAGTTAGTACCTTCGATTACTATGGTTCCAATTATTATAATAAAGATCAAACTAAATATATTTTAGATAATTTAATTAAAGATAACTGTAATGAATATTTACCCATAATTACTTTTTTAACTAAGGCTTACCAAGAATATAAGGGCTTTTATATCCATGGTCTATAAAATATTTTCTTAATGTAATATAGAAAAATTAATTAGTAAAAGTTATCCTAACACCAATTTGTTAAACTCTACGTTTCGTTTGGTGTAATCCTGTTAAACATCCAATATAATTAGATTATAAGGAGAGAAATTATGAATCAAGAAAAGATAGGAAAATTCATTTTAGAATTACGTAGAGAAAAAAATATGACCCAGCAAGAATTAGCCGATAAAATTGGGGGGGGGGGTTACCGACAGAGCAATATCAAAATAAATGGTAGAGGAATGCCTGATTTATCGCTAATGATACCGCTGTGTAAAGAATTAGACATAACAATAAATGAATTAATTAGCGGAGAAAGAATTGAAAAGAAAGATTATCAAAGTAAACTTGAAGAAAATATTTTCAAAACGATTGATTATACAAATAAAAACTTTGCAAATAAAAATAAGATATTTAAAATAATAATTGGAATAATGATAATAATAATAATAATTTCAATAATTGGATTAATGTTTTTTATAGATGTTAATAGAATGAATAATAATGAACCTGTAATATTTAGTACATAGGGATATAAATACGCTCCTCCGGTTGATTTTCGTGAAGAAGAAATTATGTCAGCAATAGAAAACTACTTACTAGAAAAATCAGAAAGTGAGCCTAAAAATTATGAAGATAAAAAGTCATTTGCCAGTATTAGAACTTATTTAAACGAAGAAAAAAATAATCATAAACTTTATAATGTTTATGCATGGGTTTTAGAAGAAAAATATTATTTAGAGAATAATGAAATAAAACAAGATAGTAGTTCTTCTATCCCTTATATGTTTGTAGTAGAACATACTAATGATGAATATAAAGTTACTAGTTCAAAAATACCAAGAACTGGGACTTATTATGCTGAAGATATGAAAAATATATTTCCAATAAGTGCAAGAAATAATATGAATGAAGTTTATAATGATGGTACAATTAAAAAGTTATAAAAGGATATTCAAAAACAATTATCATTATATTTTCATAAATAATAAATTACAATTTATAAATCAGCATCTATTCTATTAGAAAAAAATTTTATTTAGCAAAACCTTATTATTATTAAATTTATACTAAAAGGTAAGTATTTAACCAAAAAGTGCATACTTACTTTTTATTTTTTATTATTCTATAATTTAATTGTCAAGGAACAGTGGACACCTCTTTGA
>CAKOSD010000104.1 GCA_934101745.1 uncultured Bacilli bacterium
TATGGTTATTCCGGATACTTATAAAGGTAAAAAGATAGTTGTTACGATTTCTAGGGAGTATGGCTCCGGTGGACGTTATGTTGGTGAGTTACTGGCTAAGAAACTAGGTATACCTTTTTATGATAAGAATATTATTACTTTAAGTGCAAAGGAAAGTGGTTTAACTACTGAGTATGTTAAAAAGAATGAACAAACTTTAGAAGGACCGCAAACTACCGATGATTTACTTTATATTGCTACTACTAAAGTAAGTATTAATTTATATAAAAAAGGTTCTTGTGTAATCGTAGGACGCTGTGGAAACTATATATTAAAAGATAAAAAAGATGTTTTAAAGATTTATTTATATAGTAGTTTAGATGATAAAATAAATAGAGTTACTAAATATTATAATATAGACAAAAATGAGGCTGTAAGAACTATTAATAAAGTAAATAAAGAACGAAAGAGACATTATAAATATTATACTAATACTATTTTAGATGATTATAATAATTATGATTTAATTTTTGATGTTAGTAAATTTGGAGTCGAAAAAACGGCAGATATTATTAGTAATATAATTAAAAACAATTAAGATGGGGGGATATTAATCTTCCCTTTTTTGAAATTTGGTTGACTTTAAAGAAATAAAATATTATTATATCTTTACAAACAAAGAGGAAATATATTATGAAAAAGCAATTAATAAGTCAGGCTCAAAAAGAAAAAGAACAAAAAGATGCTTTAATATTCAAAGCCAATAATGATATTTTAAAACTTCAAAATAAATTACAAAGATTAGAAGATGGTACTGATGATGAAACTTTAAAGAAGGTTTTAGAGGATTTAAAAGCGACTAAAAATATGATTGATGGTTTATTATTTTTACATCGTGGTCTAGAAGATAGTTTGAAAATTATAAATAAAGATAAAAGTGATGAATTTGCTAAAGCATTAGAAAATGATATTAGAATAAATGAACAAGAATTAAGAAAGTCTTATAAAGAATATTATCGGTTATTAAGAAAAAAGTTAGAAATTAATTGTAATAATAGGGGAAAGAGAAAAGAATTAAAGAAAAGTATTGATGAGGCCAGAAAAGTAGCGGCTAATCTAACCGAAGAGGAGTTTGTTAAGGAATTGGTAAGAATATTTAGAACTAATAGTTTTACTAATTTATATGATTCTAAGGATGAGTATTTAAATTATTCTTTAGGACAGATATTTTTAATAAAATATGCTATTACGCAAGTTAGTAGATATATGGATACTTATGATTTTACTCCTAATATGTTAAGACAAATAAAGATATTAAATAATTATACTTTTAAAACTAGTGGGAAAAATTTAAGTTATTTAGATTTTGTAAAGTGTTTAGAAGAAGGCAATTTACATTTATGTGATTTAAATTATCCTGTTCTTTCTTATGAGGAAGCCTTGAAGTTATATAGACATCTAACATTTACTTTTTTCTTACCCAAACAGGTTAGTTATACTTTGAAAAAATCATTAAAATAGGTTGGAATATACCTCTTTTTTTGGTATAATGTATTTTGTTTGAAGCATCTTTATTAAAAAATTAAAATGAAAAAGGAAGTTGATTATATTATATGAGTAAAATAAAAATTATGGGGCTTGGTGGCCTTAGTGAAACAGGTAAGAATACCTATGTTGTGGAAGTTGACAATGCTATCTTTATTTTGGATTGCGGGTTAAAATTTGCTACCGAAAATTTGTATGGTATTGACTATATTATTCCAGATTTTGAATATTTAGTTAAAAATAAAAAGAAAATTAAAGGGTTATTTCTAACACATGGACATTATGAAAATATGGGTGCTACAAATGATTTAGTTAGAATGATACCTAATTTAAAAGTTTATTGTACTAAATTTACTAAGTATATTTTGGAAACGGGAGGATTAAATCCTAATAATATTATTGAGATTGAACCGCATAAAAAATTAAATTTTCGCGATGTTAGTATTTTTCCTATTAGTGTATCGCATTCAACCCCAGATGCTGTAATGTATGTTATTAATACAAGAGATGGCGCTATTTGTTATACGGGTGATTTTATTATTGATCCATTAATGCGTGGTGCTTATGATATGGATTTAGGTAAAATTGCTTATGTGGGTAAAAAAGGTGTTTTAGTACTTTTGCAAGAATCATCATTTTCAGAGAAAAGTGGTCATACCTCTCCTAATCATCGTTTAGTAGGAGTATTTAAAGAGGCGATTAGTCATACTAAGAATCGTTTAATGTTTTTAGTATTACCAACGCATCTTTATACCATTCAAGAAATATTTGAGGCGGCTAAAAATACCCATCGTAAGGTAGTTGTTATGGGTAAGCAATTACAAGGTTTAATTGATATGGCTGTTAAAGAAAAATATTTAGAAATTCAAGAAGGATTGCTGGGTGATTTATCTAACATAGATGATAAAGATGCTATTATTTTAATGGCTGATAGTAAACAAAATCCTTATGCTTGTATTAGTAAAGTATTAAGTGGATATGATAAATTTATTCATTTAAAAGAAACAGATACGATTGTTTTTGCGGAACCTAGATATGATGAAAATGAGAAATTGTTAGTAAAAATTGAAAATGACCTAGCCATGCATGGTTGTGAGATAGTATCAATTCCTAAGGGGAAGACTATTTTACATCACGCCTCGAAAGAAGATTTAATGTTAATGATTAAGTTATTAAATCCTAAGTATTATATGCCAGTTAAGGGTGAGTATCGTTATATGGTAAATAATGCTGATCTTGCTAGTAGTTTGGGGATTCCGGATAGTAATATTTTATTAAAGCAAAATGGTGATATTATTGAAATAGATAATGGCGTTTTACAAGATAATTTTAAAAATATCAAAGTTAATGATGTCTTAATAGACGGGAAGAGTAATGATGATGTTGGGGATTTAGTTATTAAGGATCGTCAAATGCTAAGTGAAAATGGTATTGTCTTAATTTCGGCAACTATATCTAAAAAAACTAGAGAAATTTTAGTCGGACCAGAAGTTACTACCAGAGGATTTATTTATATTAAAGATAGTAAAGATATGATAAATGAAATTAAAAATATTTCGTTAGATGTTATTACCAGAAATATTACGGATAGATATGTTGAATATACGAAGATTAAAACGGAAATTAGAGAAGAATTAGGTAAATATTTATATAATGAAACTGAATGCAAGCCGATGATTATTGCAGTAATTCAAGAAGTGTAGAAGATTTTCTATGCTTTTTTTGTTGAAGAATTGTTTAAAATGGAATAAAGACATTAAATTAAGGTGTTAAAAATATAAATTAATTTTTTGAAATATGTGCTTTTAAAAAGATGAATATTTAAATTTGAAGTCCCAAGTTGGGACTTCAAGTATTACGAATTAATATGGCAATACTATAAAAATTATATATACATTTGTTTATTTAAAAAAACTCTTTATTTTTTTTTTTAATAGACATTTAGTAGATATAAAATAAAATAAATTGTATAATTAGGTTAAGGAAAGGAAGTATCTATGGATTATATAATAATTGGATTATTAAGTGTGGTTATAATCTTGTTAATAGTGATTATAGTTAGTAAAAAAAGAAATAATAATAGTGATATAGTGGAAAGACTAGGCAAGATGGAAACTAAACTTACTAAAGATATATTAGATTTTAAATTTGATTTTAGTAAGGGATTAAATGATGATTTTAAGTCTTTAAATAATGAGATTACGAATAATTTATTAAAGATAAATGAAAGAGTTAATCTTAATTTAGAGGAAAATTTTAAAGAAACTAATAAGACTTTTACTAATATTTTAGAAAGATTAAGTAAGATAGATGAAGCTCAAAAAAGAATAGATAATTTAAGTAGTGATATTGTGGCTTTACAGGGAGTTTTAACCGATAAGAAGACGAGGGGTATCTATGGTGAGGTTAGTCTAAATTATATATTAAGTAGTATTTTTGGCGAAGGTAATAAAGACATTTATAAACTACAATATACATTAAGTAATGGTTATATAGCTGATTCTATAATCTTTGCACCAGAACCTCTGGGACATATTTGTATAGATAGTAAGTTTCCTTTAGAAAATTACCAAAAGATGGTAGATAGGAATTCTAGTTTGGATTTAAGAAATATGTATGCGAAGAATTTTAAGAGTGATGTAAAAAAACATATAGATGCGATTAAAGATAAATATATTATAAAAGGAGAGACTAGTTATCAGGCTATAATGTTTTTACCAGCGGAGGCAATATTTGCAGAGATTAATGCCTATTATCCAGAGTTAGTATCTTATGC
>CAKOSD010000105.1 GCA_934101745.1 uncultured Bacilli bacterium
CTCATGGTCTTCATGACGATAACCATTATAGTTCGGCTTATGACATGGCTATTATGGCTAGTAACTTAATTAATCATGAAAAAATATTAAATTATACATCTATTTATGAAGATTATTTTAATAAACCCGATGGTTCGAGAACTTGGCTGGTTAATACTAATAAATTAGTTCGTTTTTTCGAAGGGGTTGATGGGTTAAAAACTGGTTATACCAAAGAGGCTGGTTACTGTTTAACGGCTACCGCTAAAAAAGGTAATGTTCGTTATATTACTGTTGTTATGGGCGAGCCATCTAGTGATATTAGAAGTAGGGAAACTACTAATATGTTAAATTACGCTTTTAATTCCTTTAAATTAAATACGATTTTAGATAAATCCCAAGAACTAGGTACTATCTATATTGATAAAAGTAAACAAAAGACGGCTAAAATTGTTGTTAAAAATTCAGTAACAGAGTTAATTAGTAAAGAAAAAGATCTTCCTAGTTATACTTATAATTTAAAAGTTGATAAATTAAAGGCTCCTCTTAAGGCGGGAACAAAAGTAGGAACCGTGGAAATTTTAGATAATGAAGGCTTAATAGTTAGAGAAGAAGAAGTAACAATATCTTATGATATAGAAAAATCTAACCTTTGGGAAACTTTTTTAGAAAATTTCCTGACGATTATAAAAGGAAAGAAAATAAATAAAGTTTAATATGACTATTTTGGAACTGTTTTTAATAGCCGTAGGTCTTGCTAGTGATGCTTTCGTGGTTTCTATTACTTTAGGACTTAAATACCAATATCTTAGTCTTTTAAATAAATTAAAAATTGCTCTTACTTTTAGTGCTTTACAAGTTATAATGCCTATGTTAGGATTTCTGATTGCTTACAATTTTAATTCTCAGGTAACCTTTCTTACTAAATTTATTTCTTTTATAATCTTAAGCTTAATTGGTTTTAATATGATAATTAATAAAGAAGAAGAGTTAAATTATAATATTAATCTTAAAAACCTTTTTATCTTAGGAATAGCAACCTCTCTTGATGCTTTTGCTGTTGGTTTATCCTTTGCTTTTTTAAAAGTTAATATGTTAATTTCTCTTACTTTAATTGGCTTTGTTACTTTTCTTATGTGTTTTCTAGGTCCTTATCTAGGTAATTATTTTGGTAGTAAAATATATAATAAACCCCAAGTAGTAGGGGGTATTATTCTGATTATAATAGGCTTTAAAATCTTAATCTTCTAGGTTTAATCTTTTATTTAAGCCTTTTGAAGGTTGATTTCAAAACTAAATTTCAGTTGTGAAGCCAGATAATTATTGAAACATTAAAAAACTAGATTATTTAAACCGTTAAAAATAAGGTTAAATATTTCTGCTTTTTTTCAATTCTAAAAGTAAATTTCAGTAAATGCAAAAAAGAAAGTTACTTTTAAAATTAAGGCGTGTAAATAATTAGTGAAAAAACACTTGACAATAAGAAAACTTTGTGTTATCTTAAATGGCAAGAAATGCGAAGAAAGTATTTCAAGGGGGAAATTTTATATGGAAAATTTAAAAAAATTAGAAAATATGGTTAGTGAAAGCGATAAAACTAATCTTGAGGAAAGCTTAGGAGCAGTCGTTGAAGCTGTACTTGCTAATGCAGATGGAAAAAATGTTGATATTGAAGGAAAGAGTAAGAAACTAGTTGAAGTTATTGATAATATTTTCGATAGGGAAATAGATAAATTAGTAGCTAAAAATATTACACTAGATACTTTAAACAGTATGATGATTAGTGCCATCAAAAATGATAAAAATGGTAGTTTAAAAGATACTTTAGATGATTCTTGCAATATTGCTTATTTTAAACTAGCTCAAAAAGATAAAGAATTAAAGGCAAGAAATGTTAATCTTGGGGCGTTAAGTGCATCTGTTGAAGATTTGAAACCACGCTACTTAGAAAACGCAAATGCTGAATTTGCAAAGCTTTTAGAAAGTACTTTAGAAAAGGTTAGAACTGATTTTAGTGATAATTTAATATATGGTGATGTCGAAAATATTGCTGATGCTATCAATGCTATTTTGACGCAATGCTATGAAGAGAAATATCGTAATCTTGTTGAAAAAAAATATGCTGAAATTGAAGAATTGGAAGCAAATGAAGAGGATGGTTTAACAGAAACAAGCCAAGGTTCTAAAACTGATGGATTTGTATCTAAATTAGATTCTAGTTTAAATAAAGTTGTTAATTATTGTTCTTCAATATTTTATGAACCGGACTCATTTATGGTTACTAAGGCTGTAAATTGTTCTGATAAACTAGAAAGCAAGATTGATAAATCACTTACAGATTCAGGTTTTACAAGTTTGACATTGCCAAAATTTATAACTTTAGTAATGGGAACTAATTTATCACCTGTTGAACTTAAAGCTGCTCAAAATTGGTTAAATGACAAAAATGTTGAGACTTATGATGCCATGGCTGATTCAGCTTTAAAAAGAAAATAAAGTTTTAATTTAATATATTATATATAGAGGAGACTTAAGATTAATAAAGTCTTCTTTTTTTCTAATCATAATAGGTTTTAAAATAAATATTTATGGTTGATAAATTTCGTTGGTGTTAAAAACATTTATAAATTATTTAAAGTTATGCTTATATATTCTAAGAAATATATAAATAAGTCTAAAATTTCATTAAAATATAAATATATATTTGATATAATTAAAATATCTGAAGTAGCATTACATAAGAAACCAGAAAAAACTTTAGAAATATGATATCAGAATTAAGTGGATAACTAATAATGAAATTAATTATAGGAAATATAGTAGCTTTAATTGCCTCACTAATAATGGTTTACTCTGGTTATTTAAAACAAAAGAAAAAAATATTATATGTTCAAACCATACAAATAGGGTTATCGGTATTAAGTAATATCATTTTGGGGGGGGATTACTGGTGCTATAATTAATGCCATAAGTTGTATAAGAAATATTTTATGTTATAAAGAAAAATTAAATAATATAACAATGATTGTATTAATAATTATAGCAATAACTTTATCATTATCTTTTAATAATTTAGGATTAATAGGCTTATTGCCGTTAATAAGTACAATTATTTACATTTCATTAATGAATACTCAAGATATAATTAAATTTAAGTATTTGATTATTTTGACGATGATACTTTGGCTTGCTTATGATTTATATATAAAATCTTATATTTTTGCAGGTTTTGATTTTATGAATATCGTTGTAAATATTATTTCTATAATACAATTATTAAAAAATAACTAGTAATGAGCATAGCTTATGAATTATAAGTTGTTATAATTTTTAATAAATATAAATAGTACTCTAAGAAATAAAAGATATAAGTGATAAATTAAATGAAGTAGCCATTTTGGCTGCTTTTTAAAGTTAGAAAATAAAAAAATGTAATCCTTAATCATATTTCTATAATTAATATTACATTTTTAGTTTCTTTAACTATTCTAAACCCGCAACAGGACTATATTCAGTTGGTTCATAAACGGTACCCGCAAACCAAACTTCATTAGTATCTTTATCCCTAATAATAAACATATAAGGTTTATCAAAAGTTAAATCAATATCTTCAATTGGAACTTTAAATTGATAATCATAACCACAGCCCCCAGCACCAGCGCCACCACCAGCAGTAAAGGCTCCTGCCTTAATACCATCGTTCGAAAAATCAATAGTAGCTTTATGCTTAGCACCGCCTATATAAGCCTTATCAGTAGTTAAATTAGAAAGATTAGCCTTATTACTATCAAAGACATCTTTAATACCTAAAGTATTTAAATCATTTACTAAATCTAATTTATAATCAAATTTAAACATCGGAATATATCCGTGAATATCAGTAACAACTCCATCTTTAAAACTATCAAAAGCAATAGGTTTAATCTTACTAATAAGTTCACTTAAAGAACTAGCATTAATATTTTTAATATAATTACTTAAATTACCATCAGTTGGCATAATTCCAACATATTGTAAAGTCGTACCATTATATTTTTTTAAATCTTTAGCAAATACTTTAACATTATCATCTACATAGAATTGAAAATCTGTTGAACTACTAATAGTTTGATAATTAGCACTTAATTCTTTAATATATTTATCTAAATTTAATTTATCTTCCTCTTCAAGAGCACTTGAGTCCTCGCTGCACATAGCATAATAATCATTACCACCATTTTTTAACCAAGATCTATAATCATCGCTAACCG
>CAKOSD010000106.1 GCA_934101745.1 uncultured Bacilli bacterium
CGTGGGGGCCGTGGTAATAAAGCCTTTGCTACCCATGAAAATCCGGCACCGAAAACCAGTGAATATGGTGAGCCAGGTGAAGAAAAAACTATTAAGTGCGAACTTAAAGTCTTAGCCGACGTTGGTCTTGTTGGTTTCCCAAGTGTTGGTAAATCTACGCTTTTATCGGTAATTAGTTCTTCTAAACCTAAAATTGCGGCTTATCATTTTACCACTTTATCTCCTAACTTAGGAGTCGTAAAACTTAAAAACAATCGCAGTTTTGTCATGGCTGATTTACCCGGTTTAATTGAAGGCGCGGCTGATGGGATTGGCTTAGGCCTTAAGTTTTTAAGACATGCTGAACGTACTAAAGTTTTAGCCCATGTTGTTGATATGGGCAGCAGTGAAGGTCGCAACCCTATTGAAGATTATAGAATTATTAATACCGAAATCGCCAAATATAGTAAAAAAATGAGTAAAAAGCCCATGATAGTTTTAGCCAATAAAATGGATTTGCCAGCGGCAGAAGACAACTTAGAAAAATTTAAAAAAACTTATCCCGAGGCTAAAGTTATTCCTATCTCGGCAATGTATCAAGATGGTATTGATAAGGCCCTAGAAGAACTAATGAATATCATTGAGGCTACTCCTAAGATTGAAATCTATGATGATGAAGATTATGCTTCTCATGTAGTTTATAAATATGAAAATGTTTTACCGTTTACGATTAAAAAAGTTAATGGCATGTGGCGGATTGAAGGTAGTGAAATCACAAAATTATTTAAGATGACTAAATTCACCGAAGATGAATCCGTAGCAAGATTTTCTAGAAAGTTAAAAGGAATGGGAGTAGAGGAGGCCTTACTTAATGCGGGGGCTACTCTAAATGATGATATCGAAATTGAAGGATATGTATTTAAATTTAAAGATTAGGAAGTATGTTTAATGAAAAAATTTACAAGAAATTTCATATATTTAATTTTATTTGCTTTTTTAATATGGTGCTTTATTTACTTAGGCAAAAAAGATTTTAGTTCCACTATTACTGATGCAGAAAGATTTAGTAAAGAATACACTAGTATTGAAAAAGACAATCCCTTTGTTTATGTTGGCTCTAACCGCGTTTTAAAAATTTTAAATAACGAGACCGGCATTATATTAGTAGGATTTTCCAGTAATGCTTGGATGCAGGAGTATGTAAAAGAATTGTATCCAGTATTAAAAGAAAATAATATTAAAAAAGTTTATTACTATGATGTTATTGAAGATAGAACTAAAAAGACAAAAAATTTCCGCCAAATCGAGGATTTATTAAGTAAATACTTAAAAATAACCGATATGGGGGCTGAATATCTATTTACTCCGGCATTAATATTTGTAAAAGATGGCAAAATAATTAATTATGATGATGAAACATCTTTAGTATCTTATGATATGCAACCCAATACGTATTGGAATGAGGATGCTATAAATGATTTTCATAATAAAATAAATACTTATTTAAGTGAGGCTGATTACCAATAATGCAAGAGAAAAATTATCTTAGTGTAACTATATTTGTTTTAATAATTTTTATTCTTTTATTAGGAGGTAACTATTTAATAAAAAATCGAGATAAGACAGAAACTTCTAAACTTGTTGATACGAGAAAAGATAAGACTAAAGAATATGTTTATTTTAGTGATAGCAATACGGTTTCTGAGGACCTGGACTTAGTTTATAATACTATTCATATTAATATCGATAGCCAAGATGCTAAACGTTTAGAAGAAGAATTAAATGCCGAAATGACTAAGGCTTATAATAGTATTAAAAAAACTTCAGCGGTAAGTTTTGATAAAAAAGATATAGTCTATGAATTAGATGATAATAACGATATATATGAGGCTGATTATCTAAAATATGATGTTTTAGATAATGATAACTATTTAACAATTGGAGTTATCAAAGGCCATGTTAATATTACTAGTGATATGGATAATAATACCTTAAAATACTATACATTTAATAAAAAAGATGGTCATATAATGAGTATGGAAGAAATTAAAAATGCGGGTAAAATAAAAGATAGTGATATTGAAAATACTAAAAAAACTTATTTAGAAGATAAGGAAGATACCAAGATAAACTCCTATGAATTATATATTGATAAATATGGCAATGTAAGAATGAATATGCTTGTAAATAGCGGAAATATCACTTATAATGATACTGTAAAGATTAATTAAAGAAAGGAAATAATCTTAAAAGATTAAAAAAACTATATGAATTTAGATGAATTTGAAATAAAAATGATGAAGGCTATTGATAACTTAGAAGAAAGATATATCAATATTAGAGCCGGCCGTGCTAATCCTTCTATGTTAAATGGCGTTATGGTTGATTTTTATGGAACACCGACACCCATTAGTAGCATTGCTAACATTACTGTCCCAGAGGCAAGACAACTATTTGTTAAACCGTTTGATAGAAGTACTTTAAAAAATATTGAACACGCTATTATTGCGGCTAACTTAGGTATTAACCCTACTAATAATGGTGAAATGTTAATTATAACTATTCCTGCTTTGACCGAAGATAAAAGAAGAGAATATGTTAAACAAGCCAAAGCCTTAAGCGAAGATGCTAAAGTAGCCTTAAGAAATATTAGACAAGATGCTAATACTGAGATTAAAAAATTAGAACTTCCAGAAGATCAAGAAAAAAGTAGTCTTAATGAGGTTCAAGAATTAATCAATAAATATAATAAAATCGTTGATGAAAAGCAAAAAGTAAAAGAAGAAGAACTAATGACTGTCTAGTTCTTTTTTTAGTTATCCTTTTAGGGTGGGTGGCTGTGGGAAGAAATTCCTTATTATCTAAAAAAATTAAAAAAATAACTTCTAATAACTACTAAATTAATGGAAAAACACCCAGATATATGATATATTGATATCGAGGTTATTTATGATAAAAAAAATGTATATGAAATATAAAGAAATAATTAATTATTTAATATTTGGCGTTTTAACAACCCTTATTAGTCTTATCGTTTATTATGGCTTAACATACACAATAATTAATCCTGATAATGCCTTAATGTTACAAGTTGCTAATGTTATATCTTGGATTGCCGGCGTTTTATTTGCTTATTTTACTAATCGTAAATATGTCTTTGAATCGCAAAATACCAATAGAGTAAAAGAATTTACTTCGTTTGTCGGTGCTAGAGTTACTACCTTACTTCTTGATATGGCTATTATGGGTCTAGGAGTAACCATCTTGCATGGTAACGATAAAATTATGAAATTAATTAGTCAAGTCTTAGTTATTGTTGGTAATTACATATTAAGTAAAGTATTTGTATTTAGAAAGAAGGAAGAAAAATGAAAGTTTTAGTTACAGGATGTTGTGGTTATATAGGAAGTCATACTTGCGTTGAACTCTTAAAAGCCGGCTATGAAGTAGTAGGGTTAGATAATTTTTCTAATAGTAAAAAAGATGTTTTAGATAGAATCTTTATGATTACTAATGAAGAAATTATCTTTTATGAAGGGGATATGCAAAACATTGATATCTTAAGAAGAATATTTAGTGAAAATAAGATTACAAGTGTTATTGATTTTGCGGCTTATAAAGCCGTAGGGGAATCCGTTAGCAAACCGATTGAATATTATATGAATAATGTTGCATCCGTTTTAAATTTATTAAAAGCCATGAAAGAATATGATGTTAAAAACTTAGTATTTTCCTCATCGGCTACCGTTTATGGTGACCCGGAAGTAGTACCGATTACCGAAGATTGTAAAACCGGTGGGACGACTAATCCCTATGGTACTAGTAAGTTATTTGTAGAACAAATTCTAAAAGATACTTATAAGGCGGATACGACTAACGATTTCTGCATTTTAAGATACTTTAATCCTATTGGCGCCCATGATAGCGGTCTTTTAGGTGAAAATCCCAACGGAATACCGGCCAATTTAATGCCTTATATTTGTCGCGTTGCAAGTAAAAAACTAGACCATTTAAGTATTTATGGTAATGACTATGATACTTTAGATGGCACCGGGGTTAGAGATTATATCCATGTTATGGACTTAGCCCGCGGTCATGTCTTAGCCCTAAAAAAATTAGAAAAAGAACGTAGCGGTTTATTTATTTATAACCTAGGGATGGGTAGGGGCGTTAGCGTTTTAGAAATGGTCGAAACTTTTAAAAAAGTTAATAAAGTTGATGTTCCCTATGTAATTGCCCCTCG
>CAKOSD010000107.1 GCA_934101745.1 uncultured Bacilli bacterium
GTACCTGTTATGGTTGGTAATAAAGAAAAAACTATTAAAGGTGGCAGAATGAATGAAGAACAATTAGATAAATATTTATCTAAAATGAATGAACACTTTGAAACATCTTTTTATGAAATGTATGAAACAATTGATGAAGAAACTAATGAAGTTATTTTAGAATATCAACCAAAAGATAATGAAAAAATTATAAGATTTGTAGCAATTTCATCTAAAGATAAGTTCCCTATAACAATAGATAATGTTAAAGATAAATATGGAATTATTAGCTACAAAACAAATAAACTATCAGAAAATTAGAAAGGATTTGATTAAATTATGAATATTGAATATGTAAAACAAGGAGATTATTTATTACCTAATTTGATAATAGAAAATCAAAATTATGAAGAAATAAATAAGTATGGTTACTTGCGATTAAACTATATTAAGGAGCACAAAAAAAGATTATATCAGGTACTTTTAATGAAGAATGAACTAACAAACCATCTTCTTTCAGTCAGTAAAGAATGTGAAGAAAGATTAAAAACTTTAATGAATAACTATATTAAAAATGATGAAAAACTAACTGAAAAAAATAAAGAAAACAATCAAATTGAATGGGTAAAATTGATGAATAATTATAAGAATACTGCTGAAGAAATTATCTTAAAGGAGTTAATTAATGTGTGATGTTGTCATAAGCAAGCAAGGTGGTATTACTCCCACCACTCCAAAAGAAAGGATAAACCTATAATGGCGACAACATCAATTTGGAGTATTAAGAATAATTTAAAGCAATCTATAAATTATATCATCAATCCTGAAAAAACTCTTAATAAAGATTATGGTAATGAAGAATTATATAGTTATTTAGAAGAACCTATTAAAGATTATAATTTTAAACAAGAAAAAATTTGTTATGTCAGTTGCTTAAATTGTGATGAAGATAATCCTTATGATGATATGGAGTTCACTAAAGAAAGATTTAGAAAGAAAGACGGAGTTCTTGCTTACCATGGTTATCAATCATTTAAAGAAGGAGAAGTTACTCCAGATATTGCTCATGAAATTGGAGTTAAATTTGCAGAAGAAATGTTTAAAGATTATGAAGTGGTTGTTGCAACTCATCAAAATACAAATCATATTCACAACCATTTCATAATCAACTCTGTATCTTTTAAAAGTGGCAAGAAATATAATAACAACTTAACTAATATATCAAAGATAAGACACATTTCTGATTCATTATGTTCGGAATACGGACTATCTGTTTTAGACGAAGATAGGTTTTATAAAAGGACTTATACCAAAAGTATTTCAAACGATGAATATTACAAAACACTAAAAGAAGATTTAGATAATGTTATTAGTTATTCATTAACTTTAAAACAATTATTTGAGAGAATGAGATCATTAGGTTATAAAGTATATTCTCGTAATGATATAATAACTATTTATAGAGATGGTGAATATAAAGTTAGAATAGAAAATGTATTTGGTGAAGAATATTCAAAAGAAAGATTAAAACAACGATTATATTTATCAAAACAAATAGTATTTAAACCTATGTCTCAAAAATCTATCATTGAAGAATACTCTAAAACTAATAAACCACATAAAGGTATCTATGGATTATATTTATACTATTGTTATCTACTAGGAGTATTCCCAAAGAACCATCCTAAACAATATCTTCCATACTCCATTAGAAAAGAAGTTTATAAATTAGAACAAATTTCACAACAAGTTAGATTTATGCATGAGAAAAATATCGTTACAAAAGAAGATTTAGATAACTATTCTAAAAATAACTCTGATGAATTAAGTGAGTTAAAAGGAAAAAGAGAAAATCTTTGGAGACGATACCATAGAGCAAAGACTGAAGACAAGCAAGCTCAAATACTTGCTGAAATAAATGATATTCAACCAAAAATTAAAGAACTCTATAAGTATGATAAGTATTGTAAAGAAATAACTAAAAGAGCCGAAGGCATACAAAATAACCTTAATAATTTTAATAAGGATATCCAAAAAGAAAAAGACAATTCTAGGAGTTTATAACCTAGTTTTGTCTTTTATATTATCGTTTTATTGCCCCTCCGTGACATTTTAGAACATAAACTTTCTTATCAGCTTTATAAATGGTTTCTTCACCTTCAAAATATTCTAAATCTCCAACAACTTTAAAACTATATTTATATTCACCATTTACATATTCTTTTGGACCTCTTACGGGAATTGTTTCATCACTTCCAACTTGCATAAGAGCAGGCCTTAATGCTTTATCAACTGCCTCTTCACTTAAAGTTTGATCTAATGTTACTCCATAATAATTCATTCCCCAAATTGGTGTATCATTTTCTTCGTAAACTACTTCTTCACCCATAAAATTAGTTCCACCAAAATAAGTATCATGATAAATCATATTGTTAGAACTATACTCATAGTCATGTGATCCATTTCTAGATGATTTTTGTTTTTCTACATTTTCATTTGCATAAGTTTGTTTTTTCGCTTCAATCAAAAAATATCTTAAACTATCCATATTATTTCTTTCCTTCCTAAACATTTTGATTTTCTTTTTTAGCTTTTACCAATTCATCATGATAAAAGTAATTAATATAATTTATGTAGTTTTTATTACAATAACTATTGATTTCATTTGCTAGATTAAGCCAATAATCTTGATTGTTTTTTAAATAAATATCGATATACTTGTCATAATAATTAGGATATTTTTCCTTTATATAATTTAATATATAAGTTTTATAACTACCTCTTAAATTAAGATTTTCAAACCAATATTCATCTATATAATCTTTAGACTCTTCTATTATTTTTTCCCATTCAGTAATATAAGGAAAAATTGGTGACATAAATAAAACTGTATGAATACCATTATTATGTAATTCTTTTAAAGTATTTAATCGTTCTTTTATAGTACTAGCATTATCCATATCTTTTCTAAAATCTTCATTAAGAGTATTAATTGACATACTAACAGATAAATTTTTTACTTGTTTTAATAAGTCTATATCTCTTAATATTAATTTTGATTTAGTAGAAATGGATAAATAACAATCTGAATTAACTAATTGCTCTAAAATAGTCCTAGTTATTTTATATTCTTCCTCAAGAGGGTTATAACAATCAGTGACCGAAGATAAAAATACATTTTTTTTACTTATCTTTTTTAAATTGATTTTTTTATCGCATTTCTTAACATCTACAAATGTTCCCCAATCTTCAGTATGACCTGTAAAACGTTTCATGAATGAAGCATAACAATACTTACATCCATGTGAACATCCGACATAAGGATTTATAACATAATCACTTGCTGGAAGATTTGATTTAGTTAAATAATCATTTACATTAATTTCTTTTATTATCATATCAACGCCTCCTAATTATTAGATGAAGTTTTGTATAGCAATAAAATCATTAGTACAAGAACTAAAATAGGAATTATTATATAATTAACCCAAATATTGAATATCGTTGGTATAATTGAGCAAATAAGGCCTATAAGTCCACCTATAATTGCACATAAAATAAATCCTGCAATTCTTGTTCCCCAATTTTTACCTTTTTTATTATCTTCTTTATTAAATGCATTATAAAAGAATAGAACTATAATTCCTAATAACCACCATAAAATTCCACCACTTATAAACTTACCAATGGTATGGTCATTTTTATTATTATTTAAAACTTTATTAATATAATTACTATCAGATTCATTTATTTCTTTTACAATACTTTCATATTCTTTAGTTAAATTCTTATCTTGATTTATTTTGTCCATATCTAATTCAGTAATCTTCTGCAAAATATCAATTCTACTTTTAATTCTATTAGCGTAGAAAAAATTAGTATCAATAAATGGAAATAATATCAATATTGAAACAAAAACAATAATAACAATAACTCCTAGTTTCCTTTTATTCATATTTAATATTTTACTAAATATTGTCGTCTTTAAATCCATTATAAACCTCCCGAAAATTTTCAATAAAATTATACTATATTTTTATTGAATTTACCATAAAGCCATTGATTTTTAATGATAAATCTTATATAATTTATTTAGTTGATTTAATCAAACAACTTTGGGAGTATAATTTTTCGAATATAAGTAAAG
>CAKOSD010000108.1 GCA_934101745.1 uncultured Bacilli bacterium
ACCATAAACTGATTGAATAATCAGGAGAATATACTAAACTCCAGTTATCACGAGAAGGAGTTGCCTTAATACCAGCGGCTGCTACAGCATTATTAGGATAAGTTGATGTACCAGTTTTAGCCGCAATATCAGTACCGCTTACTGTAAATGAACCACCAACACTATATGATGATTTAGCCGTTGTTAAAATACTATTAATCATATAAGCGGTTGAATCACTCATGACTTTTTCTTTTTTAGGTTTATTCTCATAAACGTCATCAGTATCAGTAAATTCAATTTTCGTAAATGTGTAAGGTTCTATATAATAGCCACCTCTAGCAAATGTTGCATAAGCCGCTGATAATTGAACAGCCGAAACTGTATCGAAAGAACCAATAGAGTAGGATTCATATAAATCTTTTCCATAATTTATTCCCATTCCATGGGCAAAATTAGCAATTTTATCTTTATCTACGGATTGAAAGGCTTGAAGTGCTGGAATATTTCTTGATTTGGCTAAGGCATAACGCATAGTAATTTGACCATAATATGAACCATCCCAGTTTTTTATTGATTGGCCATTAGAATAAGACATCGGTTCATCAAAAACGTAAGTTCCTGGCGAAGCATTATTATATTCAATGGCTGGACCATAATCTAGGATAGGTTTAGCCGATGAACCGGGTTGATAATGTTCTGAGGTTGCTCGGTTAAGTTCTTGAACACCATTTTGGTTACGACCGCCATAAATACCAGCGATAGAACCATCACTAACACTAGTTACGACCATTGCTAGTTGTTCATCATCATTTTTCCATTTATTATAAGTACTAGTATTACCCGCTTTATTTAGTTCATCTTGGATATCAGGATCTAATGTTGTATAAATTTTCATTGGTACCAGTGCGGGATTTTTACCGGTAGTATCTTTTACATCTTCTTGAACCGTATCAATAAACCATTGATATTTATTTAAACCATCATTAACATTTAAATTGATTAATGACTCAACTGGAATATTCTTAGCATCGTTTAATTGTTCTTCGGTAATATAGCCATGACGATACATTAAGTTCAAAACTATATTTTTTCTTTTTGTACAACCATCAATACTAGCAAAAGGGCTGTAGTCGAAAGGAGCATTAAAGATACCGGCTAAAATAGCAGCCTCTGGCAATGATATGTCGCGTACGCTTTTGCCAAAATATCTTTGAGAGGCTTGTTCAATACCATAGGTATTGTTGCCCCCTAACTGAGGGGTATTAACATAAAATTCTAAAATTTCTTCTTTGGTATACTTCTTTTCGATTTTAAATATAGCCATGTAAATGTCAGTGAATTTACGAATAATACCAGCAAGTCCATGCGATTCACTACGATCTGTATAAGCCATACCAACTACCTGCATGGTAATAGTAGAGGCCCCACCGGCACCAGAATTACCAGATAACTGACCTAGAGATGCTTTAGCAAAACGGGCTATATCAAAGCCATCATGTTGAAAATATCTAGAGTCTTCAGTTGCTACAATGGCATCGACTAAGACCTGAGGTAGTTCATCATAAGTTACAAGTTGTCTATTTTCAGCCCCCAAGCGGCCAATTTCATTACCATTTTTATCATAAAGAATAGATGAACTGGTATTATATAATTTATCAGTATCAAATTCTGGGGCGGAAGTAATTATATAGACAATACCAAATAAGCCTAAAACCATCACCATTATTAAAATAAGCATAATTAGACTTAAAATAATATGTCTACTTTGTCTTTTCCTTTTTTTATGATAACTTTTCTTTGTATCAATTTTTGCTTTTATATTATTTATATTTCTTTGTAAGTTTTTCTTGGAATTATTTATTTTTTTCATAATCCATCTCCTTTATTAATATATCCACACTTTTAATGTAATCAAGTGGGGGAATAAAACCTTCTTTTATTTTAATACCATATTTTTCAATATAGGAAAAAGGTATTGACTTTCTATCATTATTTTCTAAAAAAGAAAGTATTTTCTTTGCTCCTAAAGTATAATAAGCATTATTCATTTTAATAATTAAAAAAGAAAGTCCTCCATGTCTATCAACTTTTCTTATATGTTCTAACTGATGCTCATGAATATTGGAAAGAGGAAAGGCTGTTTTACTTGTTGTTTCTTTTGCATCGAAATCAACATAATAACCTTTATAAATACCGTTATAATCAAGAGTTGATTGAGTTTTAAAGTAAGCCTCTTTAATTACTTGTTTGTTATTTTCATAACGAACTTTATTAATGCCAATAGGAGTAGGCTTTTTATAAATGACGGCTATATCTTTTTCTAAGTAATATTGATTAGTTTCATTTAAAAGATTTTCTAAGTCCATACCACGATTAGCATAACTTTGTTTTATTTTTGTATATTCTTTTTTTAATCCAGGGTAATTCACTTGCATCACCAAATTAATTATACTATAGTTTTGCTTCGTTTTGTAGTTATTTTTATTAGATTTTCTAACTTTAGTTATTAGGGCTTAAAACCTATATAATATAGTATAACTTATTATATAAATTTTCATTATTATATATGTGTATTTAATTTGTTACTTTTTTAATGGATGCTTATCTAAAATGAGCTTTTGAAAAAAACATATGTTGCTTAAGTTTTACACATATGATAGTATAGTGGCAACGTATTTGTGGAGGTTTAAATATGCAAGAGGTAAGTAAGAAAGAAATACTAATTTCTATAGAAGAACAAAATAAAATAGAAATGCTGTTGAGCAGAATTTTTGAGGGTATACGAGTAGAAGTTCAACATGAATTTAATAATAAAGGCTTTAATTCTGATGAAGCCACTATAATATATCGTAAAATGCTAGCAAACTCTGAACTTAATAGTTTAATTAATAAGTTAGTAGAGGCAAGAATTAATAATCTTATAAAACAAGCCGGAGTAGATGATGAAAAAGTAGAACAAATAAGAAATGATATCTTAATAGCATCTTTAGAAAAATTTTTGAGTGAAAATTCATCACCTAAAACATTCGCTTCTTTCGGTAATTCTTTAAATATAGCCTGTTTAAAATTAACGGGAAAGCAGGATTTATTAGCCAAAAAAGGTATTTCAATAAGAATGCTTGATAATATTATAGATGAATTAAGTTCTAATTTATCTAGCATAATGATTAATATGATTAATAGATTGGCTACACTTGATAATTGCTATGACGCTATCTTTAATAAAACTATAGCCTCTTTAACTCTTTATTTAGAATGTAAAGAAAATGAAAATCATTACCTCACTGATTATGTTGGGGCGTTAAATGAGATTATAGAAAACAAGTATTGCGAGGAATATAAAAAAACAATTCAAATGGCTTACAAAACGCTAAGAAAAGAAAAATTAAGAAAATGTAGAAAAACTAAAGATTTTGTATTAAAACGAATTTCTGCAGATGCTGCTTATAGTCGTGCATTAGAAGTTTGCAACACAAAAATAAAAAAATCATATCTTGGATTTAATAAAAGTGATGATTGTTGTTTTAAGATTTCTAAAAAAGATATTGTCAGCAAAAATGTTTCAGATACTTTGAAAAGTAAATTAGATGTTTATACATTTATTTCTAATCTTGGAAGAAAACCTTTGACCTTAGAAGAAATAAAGGCAGTTGAAGAAAAGGTGCATAATTACGAGATTAAAAATTTTGATGAGGCTGCAGCAATTTTACTTAATTTAAGAAGAAAAGATAATAGTGATAACAATGATAAATAATCATAAAGTTATATATTGGGAAATTAACAGATATTTTTTAATGATAATTATTAAGAAATATCTGCTTTTTTTAAAACTTTTATGGTAAAATAATTGATGTGCAAAAGCAAGAAGAAACTTAAGAGGTGTTTTATGTTAAAAATAGAAAATTTATGTTTAAAAGTTGAAGATAAAGAACTTTTAAAAGATTTTAATTTAAATATTAAAGATGGAGAAATCCATGCTATTATGGGG
>CAKOSD010000109.1 GCA_934101745.1 uncultured Bacilli bacterium
GGCGTATTGCCTGGTCATAAAGAAGTAAAAGCGTTTACCATAAGAGGTGAAGGAGATACGAATGCTCAGCCAACAGAGGCCTCAATTAAAGTAATGCCTAATTTTGGGGTATTTAGTAATGATGTAACTTGGAAGTTATATAAATCAACAGAAGAAGTTACTTGTACATCTACGCAACAACATGTAAATGGCCAGTATTATGAAGATTCATCATGTAATATTCCTAGTAGTGCAATTTTAGAGTTATCAGGTGGAGCAGAAGAAGATTTTAAAAATGTAATTGTTTATCCGAAGACAGAAACTAAATATTATTTAGTAGTAGAATATGCTAACCAAGGTAATCAAAATAATCAACAAGGTCAAGAATTTACTATTAATTTGGATTTAGGCGGTAAAGGTACTAAACCAGTACCAGTTAGTGAAAAAATCACTGAACTGGCTCAGAGTGATGCTGTTGACTTTGCTAGTGATGATCCGGATAACAATATCAGATATATAGGAGCAAATCCGGATAATTATGTCTATTTTAACTGTAGTGATTATAATAATCAATCCGATAGCACTTGTGAAAAATGGCGTATAATTGGCTTATTTAATAATATAACTAAGTCTGATGGGACCAAAGAAAATTTAATAAAAATAATAAGAGACGATAGTCTTGGCAATTTATCTTGGGATTATAAGCAAAGAGGTGTTGGTTCCTCAGATGACGATCATGGTTCGAATGATTGGTCTGATTCCCAACTGATGATGATGTTAAATCCAGTTGATTATTTAAAAAAAGGTTATACTAATTCCAATGATATAATTTCTTATAATGGGCAACAAATATATAGTAAGATGGGTTCTTATTATAATGGTACTAAAGGTTGCAAACCGGCAAAAATTGCTAAAGGAGAAACTTTTAATTGTACCGAGATAGATTTTACAACTACTGGTTTAAAAAATGATAATACTAGAAACGCAATAGAGAATGTGGTTTGGAATTTAGGCGGTAGTTCTACTAATACCGATGTAACCACTAGCATGTTTTATGAAAGAGAAAGAGGGACAACGGTTCATAGTGGTAACTCTAAAACTTGGATAGGCAAAGTTGGTTTAATGTATCCAAGTGATTATGGATATGCTACTAGTGGTGGTCAAACCATTGATAGAGCAACTTGTTTAGCAAAAAAACTTTATACGTTGGATGAAATTGATTGTAAAAATAATGATTATTTATTTAAATCACTTAGACAATGGGCATTAACCCATGACGCCTCTTTTCTCCCCTATCGTGTTTTCGGTGTTTATTCGGATGGCAGTGTCACGGACTATCGCGCGTATGTTATCATTGGGGTGCGTCCGGCCTTGTTTCTAAAATCTAGTATCTACATTAGTGGGGGTACAGGATCAAGTACGGAACCATACCAATTAAAGGTAAATTAAAATATAAAGCGAGTAAAACGGGTCGTGTGTTTGGCAAAGACAAACCGACCTGGAAGAAGAATAAGTGCGGTGATAATGATTAGGCTACTAAAAACGTAGAGGACTAATAATTATCAATATTACTTAATAAGTGAGACTTTTTTATGTCTTGCTTTTTTGTTTTTTAGATAATAAAAAAAGACAATCTTACGAAAGTCTTATTTAAGCAGCAACTGGTTCAGCAGCAACATCTTCTGATTCTTCTGCTAACTTAATTGCTCCAACTGGACAAGAATCAATGGCATTTTGTAATTCTGGTGTATCAAGATGTTCTTGAGTTTTAACCTCAGATAAACTAGTAGAACCATTTATTTCAAAATGTTCTTCATCAATTGTAGTGCACATACCGCATCCCATACACATTTCATCTACTATTAATTTTTTCATATTATTTCCTCCTAAGTAATTATACCAATAATTATAGAAAAAAGTAAATTAGTAATACCAAAAAATTGTAAATTATGCTATCATGTTATTGATGGATAGTAATTGAGGTAATGATATGAACAATGATTATAATGAAACTACACCAAGTCGTGTCAGAAAAAATGCTAATCTTTATAGAAGAATAGACGCAGAAAATATTGATGATATAGAACCAAGAAGAGAAGAAGAAATAATTGAATCTAATACTACGACTATTGATGTAGAAAAACTAAAAAGTATGCTTGATAAAAAATATCGTGAACCTAGTAGTAATACTTTAAAAGATGTAGATCATAGCTTAGTTAATAAAGACATTAATTTAGAAGAAACTAGAGAATATAATTTAGATGATATTTTAAATAAGGCTAAGGATAAAGATGATACGGATTATGGCGTAGAAAGATTAAAGAAATTAAGCGATACTAATGTTTCTATATTAGATGGTTTAAATATTAAAGAAAATGATACTTCTAAAGAAAATGATGATACTAATAAAAGTAAAGTAAGTAGTGATTCTAAAAAGTTAATTGAACTTATTGATACTATAAATTTAAAAGAACAAGAAGGATATGATGCTTTATTAAAAGATAATAATGAATTATCTGATGATTTTAATTTAGAAGATACTAAGTCCAATGAACCAATGGACATGTTAAGTGAACTTACTGGTAATGATGAAGATACTAAAGTAGTTGGTGCTTCTGAAATAGTTAGTGATAAAGACTTAAAAGATGAAAGTCCTAAATTAGATAATAAAGATGATAAATATGATGATATTGATTTAGAAGATAGTGATGATGATTTTGATACTACGGAAGTGGTTAGTAGAGATGATACTGATGATTTTACTGATAGTATAGAACTTACAACTACCCAAATATTTACTAAAGATGACTTTGAAGATTTTGATGATTTAAAAGAGGCTACTAAACCGCGTATATTTGTTAAAATATTAATATTTTTAATAGTTATTGCTGTTATTATTGGTACTGTCTTTGTTTTAGATCGTGTATTAGATTTAGGTATATTAAGTAGATTAGGCATAAATATATAATTAAAAATAAAAGGGAAGAATTTTTAAAATAATCTTCTCTTTTTTATTATGGGTTAATATATTTTAATATGAAAAGATTTAAAAAACCTAGAGATATTAATTTATTATGGATATATATAATATTAATTTTAATAGAAGTTATATGGTCTATTAATAGTATTGGCAAGTTAATAAGTCCTAAATTAATTAATATAGTTAAGAATAATATAGTATATTACGATAATTTATTAGTAGAAGAATATGTTGATACTAAAGAATTAAGAAGTAATTTAGTTGATGATTTAATTACTTTAGATAAGAATAAAAATGAAGAAATAATAAATATTAATATTGATACGGCTAAGTCTTATGATTTAATGGCTAGTATTGTCAAGTGTTTAAAAGGTAAAAATAAGAATTATGCTGATTTAGATACTTATGCTAAGAATAAAAGTAGTAGTATGGTATTAAGATATCCGATTGGTCTTGCTAGTTCTAATATATTAATTAATAATTTAGGGTATCGTATTCCTTTAAAGTTAATACTTAATAGTAATGTTTTAACGGGTATTAAAACTAAAGTTACTAATTATGGCTTAAATAATGCGTTAATTGAAGTTTATCTAAGGGTAAGTTTTGTTTCTAATGTTATTTATTTTAGTATGGATGAAGCGGTTAAAAGTGATTATGAAATTCTTTTAGCAAGTCGGATGGTAATGGGAAGAGTTCCGGATATGTTTAATGGTTATTTGGAAAAGAATGTTGAAAATAATAATGTTAAAAGTTAATAATTTAAAATTTAAGAAAATATCATATATTGATAGATTTATACTGGTTATTGCGGTACCATATTTGTTAGATACATTTGATTGTTAGGTGCTTTCTTTCTCGGTCCATTTTTATTTTTTAAAAATGGAAGGAGGCGGTCCTATGGAAGGAATTTTAAATGGAGTATTTAATTATGCTCATAGTAATTTTAGCCCTTGTGGACGAAA
>CAKOSD010000110.1 GCA_934101745.1 uncultured Bacilli bacterium
AAAATATTACCAGAATTTATTTCATAAAACTTCATCAACAAATTAACCATAGTTGTTTTTCCGGCTCCGGTAGGACCAACAATAGCAATTTTTTCTCCGGGATGAGCACTAGCAGAGAAATTCTTAATAATTAATCTTGTGTCATCATAACCAAATTTAACATTTTTAAATTCAATGTCACCTTTGACCTGTGCTTTATCTAAGACTTTAGTTTTGTCACTTTCATTAGCCATTTCTTTTTCATCTAAGAATTCAAAGACACGTTCTGAGGCAGCAGCAGTTGTTTGAAGGGAGGTCATTGCTTGGGCAATTTGCGAAAGTGGATTGGTAAATAAGCGAACGTAAATCATGAAAGCCACAATTACGCCAAAAGTTATATAACCTTTCATGGCTAGTAGGGCGCCAACGATACAAACCATAACATATCCAAAGTTACCAATAAATCCCATCATGGGTTGCATAAGACCAGATAAGAATTGACTTTTTTTATTACACTGACGTAAACGTTCATTTAATTCATCAAAAGTCTTGGTTACTTCAGTCTTAGCATTGTAGCACTCTACGACATTATGACCACTATAAATCTCTTCAATATGACCATTAATATTGCCTAGTTCTTCTTGACGAGCAATAAAGTATTTTTGGGATTTTTTCAAAATAGATATCATGAAAGCAAAGCCAAATAAAGTAGATAAAATTGCCGTTAGAGCCATTACCCAGTTAGTAGCAAACATCATAATAATTGAACCTACAAATAAGGTAACAGAACTAATTAAAGTTGCTAAACTCTGATTTAAGTTTTGGGCAATAGTATCGACATCGTTAGTAACACGACTTAGAATATCCCCTATTTCATGAGAATCAAAGAATTTTAAGGGTAATTTATTAATTTTAACTGAAATTCTAGTTCTTAAATCTTTAGCAAAACCATTAGATATGGTAGTCATAGAATAACTTTGAATATAACCAAAGATGGCACTTAATAAATATAAACATACTAAAGTAATAATAATTTTTTTGGCCGCTTCTAAATCCATGGTAGGTTTAACTAAATTATAAATAGATTCTGGTAAGTTATCCATTACTTTTAAAGTATCATCAGTTACCATACTAGCATCAATATCAATTACACTTTTTAAAAAAGCAATTTCATCTTCAGAACTGATTTTAACTCCGTTAACCTCAATATCATCTACTAAAATGTGCAAAACGCTACTTGGTAAGTTAAGAATTGTTTTAAACATTTCCTTGTTAGCAGAAGCATTTTCATTATTAGAAGCCTCTTTATTAGTTGCTTCTTGCATTTTATTTAAGAAGGCTTGATAAGTTGTTTTATCTTCAATACTTATATCCTCACTAGTAAGAATAAGCATAGTTTTTTCACTCATAGCCTCGCTGCTAAAATTATCGGTAATTTTAGTAACAACTTCTTGTAAGACCTCGGTATTCGGTCTAATACCATTGGTGATAACATCGGTTAACCCAGATAATTTATTAGGAGCCGTAAGGGAAAGGATGGCTGATGAGAAGGCTAAGATAATAGCGATAATCATTAAGACTTTCCAAGGTTTTAAATTAGATAGTAATCTTTTGATAGAACCCACGAAATCTTTAGATTTTTCATTTGCAGCATGCATAGGTCTAGGCATTTTCTAATTCCTCCTTTGATAATTGTGATAAGGCTATTTCTTTATAGACTTCACAATTTTTTAGTAATTCTTGATGAGTACCAATACCAACACAAGTTCCTTTATCTAAAACGACTATTTTATCGGCATTTATAATAGTACCAATTCTTTGGGCTACTATCATACTTGTAGCATCCTTAGTATATTTTTTCAACTCACTTCTTAAAGTGGCATCGGTTTTATAATCGAGGGCTGAAAATGAATCATCAAAAATATAAATTTCTGGATTACGGGCAATACTTCTAGCAATGGCTAGACGCTGTTTTTGACCTCCTGATACATTAGTGCCACCACGAGCAATATGAGCATCAAGACCGCCTTCCATTTTAGATACAAATTCACTGGCTTGGGCGATTTCCACAGCCTCTCTAACCTTTTTAGCACTAGGTTTTTGTCCTTTTTTAGTACCATAGGCAACATTACTCGTAACTGTTCCGGTAAACATAACGGCTTTTTGAGGAATATATCCTAATTTATTATGAAGTTCTTCTAAAGAGTAATTTTTAACATTAACCCCATCTACTAAAACTTCGCCATCAGTAGCATCATAAAACCTTGGTACTAAGTTAATAAGACTACTCTTACCAGAACCAGTCGAACCAATAAAAGCAATCGTCTCGCCTTTATTTACTTTAAAGGAAATATTCCGAAGCAAATACTCATCCGCATCAGGATATTTAAAGGATACATCCTTAAATTCAACAGTTCCGACCTCAGTTGGTTTAATATCATTTTTACCATCTTCGATGCTTACCTTACAATCTAAAACCTCGTTAATACGACGAGCCGAAATGGCAGCACGAGGCCACATCATAAAGATCATTGCAAGCATTAAAAATGACATAATAACTTGCATTCCATAACTAGAGAAAATAACCATATCGCTAAATAAACTAATTTTAACACTAATTAAAGCATTACTTATTAAGTAAGTCCCAATGGCATAAATTCCTAGAGTTAGACCATTCATAACTAGCATCATAATAGGATTTAAAATAGCAAAACACTTTTGATTAAATAGTTGCATATTGGTTAAATCAGCATTTACTTTTTCAAAGCGATTTTCTTGATATTTTTCGGCATTAAAGGCTCTTATAACTCGAATACCAGTAATAGATTCTCGGGTAACATTATTAATTTTATCAATAAGTTTCTGAACTTTTTCAAATCTTGGTAAAACAATTAACATTAAGCCAATAACTACGCATAATAAAACAACGACACAACAAGCGGTTAACATACTCCATTCAATTGATTTATTTAGAATCTTAGTAATAGCCCATACAGCCATAATTGGGGCTTTAATGATTAATTGCAGACCAATAGATATAAGCATTTCTAATTGGGTAATATCATTAGTTGTACGGGTAATTAAACTACTAGTTTGAAATTGTTTAACTTCAGCCGTACTTAAGTCTAAGACTTTATTATATACCTTACTTCTTAAAGTATAAGAAAAGTTTGCTGATAAGTTACTGGCTAAAAAGCCAACGATACACGCTGATACTAGGGAACCAAAAGCACAAAGAAGCATATAACCACCTTGCTTTAAAATATCAGCCATCGCGGCGCCGTCAGTTTGAACTAGTCTTGTAATAGCGGACATATAATCTGGTAATTTTAAATCTAGCCAGACTTGGAAAACTACTAAAATAACGCTTACAATTATTATACCTATATCTTTTTTTGTAAAATTTTTAAATAATTTAAACATCTTTTTTCCTCTCTTCTTCCATTAAATTTCCTTCCAATTTTTTTAGCAATCTAATTAATTCATCTTTTTCTTCTTGGGTAAAATTTTGTTCCAAAAGACTTTCTAAATTTCTTAATTCGGTGGATACTTTTTTGGCATTATTTACAAATATTTCCGTGAGTTTAATCTCATTTTTTCTAGGATCATCACGAGCTACTTTTCTTATAATAATATCATTTTTTTCCATCGTAGTAAGAATGCCACTTACTGTTGAACGCCTTAAATTAAAAGTATCACAAATATCTTGTTGAAATATTTTTTTATTTTGATTTTTAAGTAAGTATTTCATAATCATAACCTGCATAGGACTTACCCGATGCTGGGCTTTTTTATTAAATTTATCTAAGATGTAACGCCCTATTAATTTTTCAGCATTAACGATATGATACCCAATTGAATTATTTTCTTGCATAATTTTACCACCATTGTTAGGAAACTAACAAAATAATTCTAA
>CAKOSD010000111.1 GCA_934101745.1 uncultured Bacilli bacterium
TATTTGGTGAAAAGGTCAAAGTCAAATGATTATAGTTTCTAAAATTTAATAACTTTAGATTGACTATTCGCATTTAAAGTGCCTCTTTCTAAATTATAGTAAAATAATAGGTATATTAGTACCCATATACCTACTTAAATTATACCATAAATTTTGCTTATTTTACAGCCAATTTTCTTTATTTAGCCAATTTTCTTAGGGTATTAACCATTTTTAATTTCGTGGCTCGCATATATTGATTTTCAAATATTCCATAAGAGATATTTAAAGTAATTTTTTTACCATTTTTAAACAACACTTCCGTATCATAACCAACTCTTTTATAAGTTAAAATATTGTTAAAACATACCCAAGAACAATCTCTTATACGCGGTGAACACATTGGAAAAAAGATTAATTCCATACTTCCTTCCACAATAACTGGTACTTTATGTTTAATCCCAAGTAAACTCATTGAACCTTTCTGGCGTCCTTCTAAAGTCGAACCAAAATACTCACAACCAAACTTAATGATGTTAGTTGGTGTCTCATTTAATTTTAACACTTTATCTTGTTCATAAATCTTAGTTAAAACTTTCCCTTTATCATCCATAACGCCTTCTAAAAATAATGTATCTTCATTAATTGAATATAATTCTTCCATAAAATTTCCCCCTTTTTTTAATGAATTGCCCTGTAGTATAGCAAGGTCCCTTGTCGAATTTTGTCAAAATTTGTCGAATTGGTAAAAAAAGGTAAATAATTGAAACTAAATCTTAACCAATTTTCGAAATTAACCTTACTTCAAGCCCTAAACTTTAATTTTGCCAATGAAAAAAGAACCAAATTTCTTCAGTTCTTAATTACATCATTTTTCACTCTAACTTAATAAGTTTTAATAGGTAAAATTAATTGAATTAAAGTTTCATCTTCTGTTGATTTAATAACAATAGGTTTGATATCCCCATTTAATAAAATCATAATCTTTTCATCTTTAAACGTTTTTAAAGCCTCTAACATATACTTAGCACTAAAGGAAACAGAAATATCATTTTCCACATTACATTCAACATCAATAGTTTCTTCTACTTTACCAATTTCACTAGCATAAGAATTAATAACTAATTTTTTACCCGATAATGTCATCTTTACAACATTTTTATCTTTACTTTGAGTTACCAATGAAGCCCTGTCAATAGCATTATAAAAATCATTTAAATTTGTACTCATCATGTATTCAAAGTTAGTAGGAATTAAGTTGTTAGTATTAGGATAATTACCAGCAAGTAAATTACTTTGAAAAATAATATTTTTATATTTAAATAACACTTTGTTACTAAATACGTGTAATTCCATATCTACATCATCATTAATAATCTTATCAAGTTCCAAAACATTTTTACCAGGTATTACCATGTTAATATCGTTATCACTAGCCGTATTTAAAGTTACCGTTTTCTTAGCCAAACGATAAGAATCTGTTGCAATACATTCTAAAATATCACCAGTAATTTTAAAATTCAAACCAGTAAGAAGAGGTCTTAATTCTTGAGTTGAAATAGCAAAAGCCGTTTGACTAACAATACTTTTAAATAACATACTATTAATATAGATAGGAGTTTTATGTTCTTCTAAATCAATTTGTGGATACTCACTTGAATCTAGACAATTTAAACTACATTCACTCGAACCACTTGTTAATTTAATTTTTAAACCATCTACTACTTCAAAATCAATAATATCACTAGGCATCTTTCTAATAATATCAACAATAAATTTACTTTGAATTATTATGTTTCCTAAAGATTCAATATTCTTAATATCTTTCTTTTCAATAAATGACTTAATAGTAAGTTCACTATCACTAGCAGTTAAATAAAGCCCTTCTTCGGTCATTTCAAACTTAATTCCATTTAAAACAGGAATAACATTTTTAGTAGATATTGCCCTTGCTACATTCATTAAATTTTCTAAAATTATATTTTTATCAATTGTAAATTTCATATATTCTCTCTCTTTCTTTATTATATATTAAATTTTTGTTTTTATTTCATTAATAATTTCTTGTAATTGTTTATTATCCTTTAAATCTTCTTCTATTTTATCGCAAGCATGAATAACAGTCGAATGATCACGCCCTCCAAATTCTAAACCTATTCTTGGGAATGACTCATTTGTCATAATACGGGCCATGTACATACCAAGCATCCTTGGATATGCTATATTCTTTGATTTTTTCTTTCCTTTTAAGGCCTCAACAGTTATGCCATAATAATCAGCAACAGCCTTTTGAACAACGGTAATATTACTAATTGAGTATATATTGTTGTTAACATAATCTCCTAAGGCTTCCATCGCAAATTCTAAAGTAATATTAGGTGGTGCATAAACAGCCGTATAAGCCTGTAATCTATTAATAGCCCCTTCTATTTCCCTTACATCGGTATCACACGAATTAGCAATATAATTAATAACATCATCATTCATCATGGTAGATAAATTTAAATATCTAATCTTATCTCTAATTATCCGGCACCGAAGTTCATAATCTGGTGGATAAATATCAACCGGAAGTCCCCATGTAAAACGACTTCGTAAACGCTCTTCTAAAAGTTTTAAATCTTCTGGCGAGCGATCTGATGTAATTATTATTTGTTTATTCTTATCGTGCAACTCATTAAAGGTATGAAAGAACCCTTGTTGAGTCTTTTCAGCGCCAACTAAAAACTGAATATCATCGATAAGCAAAACATCAACATCACGATACTTATTTTTGAAATATTCAGCTCTTTCAAAAGAATTATCATTCGTCCCCCCAGCAATATTAGTATAATCATCTTTAAAACTATCACTAGTTGTGTATAGAACCTTTAAATTAGAATGTTCAGTTATATAATTACCTATGGCGTGCATTAAATGAGTCTTTCCAACTCCACTTTTCCCATACATAAATAAAGGATTATATATTTTTCCCGGAGCCTCCGCCACCGCTATCGCAGCCGTTTTAGCAAATTTATTTGTATCACCCGTTACAAAATTATCAAAAGTAAATTCCTTCTTTAAATTCGTTACAAATACTTCATCATTATTTTTTTTAGTTTTTACTTTATCTAAAGGTTTATCTTTAGCAGTCTGTAAATCTTCTAAAACATATATAAGTTCAAAAGTATTACCGGTTAGTTCTTGGAGAGTTTCCTCAATTACCTGATGCCAACTAGTTTCTAACGTAGTTTTATGCACCCCCATAGGAACTTGAATGATAATTTTGCTATCTTTAGTATTAAGTTCTTGCAATTTTAACGGTTTAAACCATGTATTAAAGGAAATAGGATTCATCTTTTCTTGCATAACTGCTAGAAATTTATCCCATAATTCCTCGGATTTCAAAATTATCACCCCACTCATAACCAATAATCAACACCTATTTTATAACATCCTAAAACTTTAGTAAAGAACTTTCGTACTTTTTTACCGATTTAAAGTTATCCACACCCCTAATAAAGTTATCCACAATTTTATCCACAGGTTATCAACAACTTATCCACAGGTTATCCACAGATTTTTTCCCAGAAGTCTGGGAAATTTTCGAGTTATCCACAGTTTGAGGCTTTTTTAGTTATCAACATGTGGATAACTGGGTTAATAGTACCTGTTGATAATGTGGATAACTCATTTGAGCCCAGTGTTTATAAGGGTTTGTGCCTGTGGATAACTTCTGAAAAATGCACTATTTTAAGGCAAAACTGTGGATAACTTCTTACTTGACACTAAAACTTGACACTTTTTTTAGGGGTTTTTTTGTCGTTTTTTATTCATTTTTTAAGTTTTTCACACCTCAAAATACAGTTATCCACACCCATACTGTGGATAACTCAAAAGTTATCCACACCTCAAAACTGGCTT
>CAKOSD010000112.1 GCA_934101745.1 uncultured Bacilli bacterium
TATTGGCGTATTGTAAGAATAAATGGTGATAACTCTATAAGAATGATATATGATGGAACAAGCACTCATGCCAATGGAGAAGCCAGTGAGGATAGAATCATAGGAACAAGTGCTTTTAATGAAAATTACAATGATAATGCTTATGTAGGATATATGTATGGGACGGCAGGTTCATCAACATATGAAGAGACACATGCTAACATAAATGATTCAACAATAAAAAAGTATATAGATAGGTGGTATGAAAATAATATAAAAGCTACAGAATATGAGCAATATTTAGCGGATAATTTATTTTGCAATTATAGAATTTTAAACGTTGGATATGGGTATGGCAAAGAAACAACATCTTATTCTGGCAAACTAACATTGCTTTGCCCATCTAAAAATGATAGCTTTACTACTAATGATATTTCAGGTAACAGCAGACTAAAATATTCAATTTCATTAATATCTCAAAAAGAGGTTTTACTAGCCGGCGGTTATTCAGAGGCAAATGAACAGTACTATTTATATATAGGAACTTACTATTGGACTATAACACCTTATCATTATCATACCGAAAATGCTAGAGGTTTAGCTGTTGCTTATAATGGGAATGGTATTTACGATACTGGAAGCGTATCATCAACTATTGGTGTAAAACCTGTTATCAATTTGAAACCTAATTCTTTAACATCAGGTGATGGAACAATAAATAATCCATATACGGTTGAGTAGGAAGGAATATATTTAATGAAATACAAAAATATTAAAAATCCATGTTTAATTATTTCTTTACTATTCATTGTATCATTATGTGTTACTATTTATAGTTCCTTTTCTAATAAATATAATAATAAAGAAGATGAAGAACTAATAGGTACCTATATAGATGGAGAGTATTCAGAAAATATTCCTAATAAAGATACTGGTTATGTTGTAGAAAAAATAGTATGTGATAATAATGCAGTAGGAAAGTGGGACTATGATAATTGGGGTATTACTTTAACTAATTTATCTGAGAAGAATAAATGTAATATTTATTTTAAAAAAGGAGTAAAACTTGCTGATATTATTAATCTTGTAGATACTACTGGTAAATGTCCAACAGTAAATGATGATGGTGCCGTTAATGTAACTAGTGCTGAGACAGAAAATTCTTTGTTATGTAGTGCTCCTGATAATTATGGCAATTCTTATTACTTCCGTGGCAATGTTCAAAATAACTATGTTAAGTTTGCTAATTTTTATTGGCGTATTGTAAGAATAAATGGTGATAACTCTATAAGAATGATATATGATGGAACAAGCACTCATGCCAATGGTGAGACCAGTGACGATAGAATAATTGGCACAAGTGCCTTTAATGAAAAATCGGATGATAATGCATATGTTGGTTATATGTATGGAACCACAGGCTCATCAACCTATGAAGAAACACACGCCAATATAAATGATTCAACGATAAAAAAATATATTGATAATTGGTATGAAAATAATTTGAAAGACTATAGCCAATATTTAACAGATAATATCTTTTGTAATGAACGTAGTATTAGTTCAAAACTACCTGCAGAAGAATATAATAATTTGGGATATGGAAATAATAATACTGCGTATAAATGGTTTTATAGCTTTGGCTTTGGACCTGCAGGACAAAAAAATCAAGATTTATCAGAAAATTTGGTTTGTATTAATAAAAATGATTCATTTACACAATCAGATGGTGTTAAGGGAAATTCAAATTTAAAGTATCCTATTGGTTTAATAACTATGGATGAACTTAGTTTAGCAGGTGGATATAATACTATTAATAATAATTATTATTTGAAAGCAGGTGTTAATTATTGGACTATGACGCCGTGTTATATATTTGAAAATTCAGCAAGAAATCATTATGTATTTTATGATGGAAGAGTTAATTATGATAATCATGTTTATGTAAGTTATGGTGTCAAACCTGTCATCAACCTAAAACCTAATTCCTTAAAATCAGGTGACGGCACCATGAACAATCCATACACCGTAGAATAATAATCTAAACACCCTTAAAATAAGTTGCAAAAACTATAAAATGTAGTATAGTATATGTAATTTTAATGAAGGGGTGTTTTTATGATAGAAGAAAATATTAGAAATAATTATAAAGATACATTTGATACTTGGTTTGAAGTAGCCCAAGATTATTATAATGAACATGGTAATCTCTTAGTACCACATGATTATATAGATAAAGATGGTAAACAACTAGGTAGATGGTTAATGAGTATTAGAACTAAGTACAACTCTAAAACTGCTAGAATATCCCCAGAAAAAGTTGCTAAATTAAATCAAATTGGCATGATTTGGAATGTCTTAGATTATAAATGGAATGAAAAGTATGAAGAAGTAAAAAAGTTTTATGTAAAATATCATGATTTAAATCTTTTACCCTTATATAAAGGCGAAGAAGGTCAAAAATTATTATCTTGGATAAAATCCCAAAGAAGTATTTATTATAGTAATAAAGAAGGTCTTAAATATACCGAAAAAATAACTAAGTTAGAACAAGTTGGTATCGTTTGTAAACACAATGATGAATTATGGAATGATATGTACACTTTAGCCGTCAATTATTATAATAAATATCACCATCTTTTAATACCAGTTTATTATGAAACTGAAGATAATAAAAAATTAGGAGTTTGGATTAGAAATCAAAGAAAATCTTATGTAAAGGGTGATTTATCTTTAGAAAGAATTAACGCCTTAGAGGCTATCGGTATGACCTGGAAAGTAAATGAAACTAAGTGGAATCTTATGTATGAAGAATTAAAAAACTATTATGATAAATATCATACCCTTACCATTTCTAAAACTTATCAACCTACGTCGGTAACTAATGAAGAACTAAAAATATGGCTAAATGTTCAAAGAAAAAATTATCGTCGAGAAACTATTTTAACCTCATCACAACGTCAAAAACTAAAAGCCTTAGGAATAGAGCGAGATAACGCTAAAGAATATTGGGTTTCCATGTATAACTTAGCCTTTAATTATTACCAGAAAAATCAGCATTTAACAATAACTCATCCCCAAACCGCTGAAGAAAAATCCTTATATACTTGGCTTCGCAATCAACGTTATAGTTATCGCCAAGGTAAATTATCCATGGAACGAATCGAATTATTAAATGCCCTTAATTTTATTTGGTCACCAAGAAAAAATTTAACCGCTATTTATATTTATATTGCTAAAAATAACCTAGATATTGATATGCAACTTAACCGTGATATTTTAAATAGAATCTCTTTGCTGGAATTTAAAGCAAAAACAAATTACTTAATTAATGAAAAACATCTACCTTTAGTTGATGCATCAAATCATCTCCATGAAATCTTTACTATGAGTAGTCTAGATATTCAAAACAATCCTAAGTATAATCTAACTTTAGAAGAAATAATAAACTTATATGAAAAAAGGATATCTGAAGAAAACCCAAATCAAAGAGTTTTAAAACCATAATTTACTTAAAAAAAACTAAACCCGACCGAAGTAAGAGAAATTTTTCTAATTTCCCTTGCTTTTTTTAAGTATTTATAAGATAATTAAGAAGTATAGATAGTAAGGAGTCGTAAAAATTATGGAATATGGTATCGATTATATATTAAAATTACCTACTGAAGATATAAAAACTTATTTAGAAAGTGCTAGTATAATAGATATCCTAGCTATCATTGAAAACATTAAAAATCGTACAGAAATGGATTATGTTTCTTTAAAAAAATTAGAAAAAATCGAAGAACAAATTAAAATCAATAAAGAATCCCTTACTGATATTGAAAAACGAATTAATTTTGCTACTAAAACTAATGCTTCCCG
>CAKOSD010000113.1 GCA_934101745.1 uncultured Bacilli bacterium
GAAATTGATGAATTGTTAAAAGAAGCCAAAGAAAAATCTTCTGCTAAAGCAACAGCTAATAATGGTAAAGGTATTTCGGTAGGAATCACAAATGCCAATGATCATTATGAATATCAAGTTATTAGAGTATATAAATAATCATAAATTACAATTTAGTAATTAGTTAGATAAATAGTAATTTATCATTCAGAAATAGACAAATTGTTAAAAATGTGTTGTTCAAAATAAATACCGAACTTGTTAAAATGAAATTAAAGAAAGGGAGGTATTTGATATGAATACAAATAAAATTTATGCAGAACATATTGCAAATGAATATTCTGCAAAAAAAAGAATCAAAAGTAATAGTATTAAAAAATAGATAGAAAGGCAAAACTACCAGCAAAGTTGAATGCCCCTCCAAAAATGGTGTATCGTTCAACATTGAAGGAGGTATCGAAGTGATAAAAAAATTAAAAGAAGCACATATGCAATTTGTTTTACATTTTAATTACTGTCCGAAATTCCCTCCTGATTTATATTTTGACCAAGAAGAATATGCTGAATTATTGCTGAAATGCATAGAAGATGATTTTGATTATACAATTGAGAAATATGGAACAGTAGTGCCGAAGAAAATGCCAAGACCAGAAATAATATGGGATTAACAGCCACCAGTCGAGAGACTGGTGGTATTTTTATACCCAATTTTAAGAATGAGAGGATTTAAAAATGAAGGATTATATTGGAGTAAAAGTGGTGGCAGCAGAGCCAATGAGCAGGGGTGCATACAATGAATACAGAGGGTGGAAGATACCAAGTGACGAGAATCCAGAAGATGAAGGTTATCATATAAGATATTCTGATGGATATGAGAGTTGGTGTCCTAAGTATGATGAAGCGTATAGAAGATGTGATAATATGACATTTGGAATTGCTATTGAAGCACTGAAAAAAGGTAAGAAAGTAGCAAGAGCTGGATGGAATGGTAAGGGAATGTTTTTATATTATGTTCCAGTTGGTGCATATGCTCCTTGTACAGAAATTGCAGCAAGTCTTGTTAATGAGAATGGATTAGTAGAGTATGGAGCATATATCGCCATGAAAACTGCACAGGGGAATGTAGTCCCTTGGTTAGCAAGTCAAACTGACATGCTTGCAGAAGATTGGATTATAATAGAATAGTCCGAAGTTGCACCAGTGCAACACAATTTAATATTAGTTATTAAGCACACATGGCAAATAAGCTGTGCGTGCCTATTTTTTTTATGCCCAAAACTTAATGGCAATAAACTTTAGGGAAATGCCGACGGGCGGTAAACGGAAGAAAGGAGATAGAGTGATGAGAAAGACATTACCTATGAATTTAGTTGAATGCCCCTCCAAAAATGGTGTATCGTTCAACTTCAAATCCTCTCATTCTTAAAATTGGGTATAAAAATACCACCAATCTCTCGACTGGTGGTTTTAAATACGTCCTTGTTTTTTTAATTCCTCTATTTCCTTTTCTGTCAATGGAAAAGCTTTGATTTTTTCTTCTGCCATAATATGATCTCGCTCTTCTAAAGCTGCTTCATATTCCTTTTTATCCATACTAAATCACCTCTAACTCTATTGTGTTATCTTTTCTTGATAATACTCTGTAAATATTATCTTTGTCAAGTAGCAATTCTCTTTGTTTTGGAAAAACACTAAGTTCCTCTATATATGCACATAATGTACCTTTTTTTACATAAATAATAATTTCATATTCTCCATTTAATGCTCGCTTCTTTGTTGAATGCCCCTCCCAAAATGGTGTATCGTTCAACAGTATTGATTTGTTTTTGAAAAAATGCTATTCTGTTGGTATACAGAGAGGGTAATATTTAGGTAGGAGGTATTTTAATGGATGGTATATTAGACGGAAAACCGGGAATGACAATGGATGAATTGATTGCATTATTGGAAAAAGGACCAATAAAAGCAGAAGGCAATAATGAAGATAAAGCAGAAGTAAAAGAAAATAAATAACAGCCACCAGTCGAGAGATTGGTGGTATTTTTATGCCCAAAACTTAATGGCACTAAACTTTAGGAAAATGCCGACGGGCGGTAAACGGAAGAAAGGAGATAGAGTGATGAGAAATACATTACCTATGAACTTACAGCTCTTCGCAGTTGAATGCCCCTCCAAAAATGGTGTATCGTTCAACAAGGTCGGAGACGTTTTTCTAATATATGATTTTTAACTATATTAAAGGAATATGTTGAATGTGCCGTATTATATACTACAATGGAAAGAAAGAGTATAATTTCAAGCACATTTTAATGTGTGCATTATAGAAAAGTATAATAATTGGCACATTTATATGTTCACTTCAAATTCTTCTAATGCAATATCTGATATCTATATGATAAGATGCTGATAAAAATTAATAAATGTGTCAAAATATGTACCAATAATATTATGAGGTATAATTTTAAGCACATATCATCTGCAGAATGATCCACAAGTATAATATTTGGCACATTGAACATAGTGAAAAAGATATTATTCATGTGAAGCTGCATTGATGCTTCCCACATCTGAATCTAGGGTATTTACGGGATTTTAGAAATATTTTGTTTTGTTTCACTCAACTGGTGGCTGTTTAACACAAATATCTAAGCTATAAAATCTCCGGCCAATCCGTTAATTTATCGCTTTCCTCTCTGAGTCTTTCTTCCTCTTTTTCAAAATCTTCAATAGTCCAGTCAGGGTGATGTATCACAACATCCTGATAAAATCTTATTCTATTTCCTGCCATGATATTCCATACTCCTTTCTAAACTCATTTAAAGCCTTTTCATAAGCTTCTCTTGTATTTGAATTATATTCTTTAGCACAATATTTGTCAATTCTGCTATCTAATAACGCTGGTAAAAAAGGTCTGTTTCCTACAGAATACTTATATATTCTTCCATCATGTGTTACAACTATTCCATACTTATATCCTCTATATCCTGCTGCAGTAAAATCACTGCCATTAGGAAGCAAGTTGGTTGGGTGGTTATGTATTCCAATCATTTCCATTTTGCAGTTTTTTAGTTGAATGCCCCTCCCCAAATGGTGTATCGTTCAACAGTACGGACAGCTTTATCAGAGGAATTACTACAAGGAAGTCAGAGAAAAGAACAGAGTTTACTACGAACTGTATTCATTGGACGGAACACAGGAAGTGCCGGAGGACTACATATAGATTTCACTGGTGTGTGTCAGACAGGACGGAATGTACTTAGGAATGGAAGCATTGGACTAGATGTGCAGGTCAATCAGAAAGCACCTGAAAGGATTTGAAAACTTTCACTTCCACTCATTACGACACACTTACACAAGCAATCTGTTAGCAAACGCAGCACCACCGAAGGATGTGCAGGAGCTCTTGGGACATTCGGCAGTAAGCACCACAATGAATATTTGCGCCCACGCTACAAGGGAAGCCAAGAAGAATTCAGCAAGGCTTCTCAATAAGGTAGTAGGGAACGATTAAGACGAAAACAACACTTTTTCCCTTATAGCTTCCTCACAAGGGAAAAAATAAGGGAAAAGTGCAAATATTGGAGCGCGAGAGAATTAGCCATTGCTTTAGATTATGTTCAGTGGCGAAATTTTGAAAAAGTAATAAAACGTGCAATGATTGCATGTGAAAATAGTGGACATAATGTTATGGACGATTTTGCTGAGGTCAGCAAAATCGTGGAAGATGGTGCATGTGGAAACTTCCATATACTGACGGATGATGATGGTATAGACAGTGATACATACAAGGATTGTCT
>CAKOSD010000114.1 GCA_934101745.1 uncultured Bacilli bacterium
GCACAAGTAACTAAAGTTTTCCCCTCTGTTAAATTACTATATAACCCCGTAGATGACATTATTCCACACATATCAAAGGTACCACTACCGGTTACATTACTTAAACCATCCATATTACAACTACCATCATCTTTAGTAATTGTATAGCCGGCTGAGGTATTACCGTTAGTATCTACCGCCCATATTGTATATGTTCCATTAGGCATACTAAGATAAGCATTAGTATTACTAGTTACATATTTAATAGCATTACTAATAGAGGTCCCCATTAAATAATAAGAAATATTAAAATCACCCTTAGTGGCTTGAACATAAATTAAATCATTATCTTTATTTTCGACCGAATCAATAGTTGGACCTTTAGCCGCCTGTACTTCTATACATAATAAAAACAATACCAAACCCCACAACATTTTAAATGTTTTTTTCATCTTACAATTACTCCCTTGCTCATAATTTAATGATACCATTTTATCTATGTCTATTCAAGAAAAAAAGATATCATTTGACATCTTAATTTTCTAATTTTTCAACAGTTTTCTTTAAGAGAACCACTGTATTACTTCTTAAATCCTCGATTGCTTTATTAACCACCGGTTCCGATACTTCTTTTACTTTTCCGGCTAATTTATTAACTTCTTTTTTTAGTTTATTACCAATTACAATAGCATCACTTTTTAATTTAGCACTGTCTAATTCTTCTAAATAATCTTTAATGTTATTTAAAATACCTAAACAATCATTTCTTAAAGTTTCACTATTCATATTTTTAACATAAGTCGTTACATCATTTAATTTAGCCGCAACTTTCTTACGCATAGTTACACCACGATAAGGTGCAAATAAAAGTCCTGCTCCTACTCCTAAGGCTGCTCCTAAGATAAAACCTTTAGTTTGTTTTTTCATTATTAGTCTTCCTTTACTTCTATTTTTTTCTTGTTTTTTTTCTTGAATAACTTACCAATTATACCACTGGCTGTTTCTACTACTCTATCTGTAATGGAAACAATTTTATCAGTTGTAATATCAATAATCGAAAATAGACTATTTAGACTACTTACTTTATGTTGAACATCATCAACAACTCTTTCAACTTTATCTAGAGTTTTAATAGCCTTAATTCCAATAATAATTCCTACTATCAAGATTATTATTAATAATACATACACAACAAGTGGTAAAAATACCTGCAAAAATTCTAAAAACATACTTACTTATCCTCTCTACTTTCATACATTGAATCTATTAAATTAAATAAGTCTTTTTCTAAGGAGTCTTCTTCTTCATTTTTATTTGACTCAATGGTTGGCTCTTTTTTTTCTTCTGCCCCGGCTTTGATATCTTCTTCGATTTCTTTTACATCGCTAATATCAATTCTTGTTGTCTTACCTATTTCTTCATCGGCCTCTAATTCTTTAGAAATATCAGCCATTTGCATTTCATTTTCCCCGGAAAAATTTTTTAAAGGCTCAGTCTCTTCGGTATCCTCACTATCTATATTTTTTTCTAGGAAACCAAAGGCTTTCTTTCTAACATTATCGACATCCATTATTTTAGGTAGGGTTCCTTCACTAGAGGCTCTAGGTAAAATGTCTTCTTTCCGATAATTTTTATCTAAAACCCCATAAACTGGTGAAATAACCGGAGACGGAGTAAATTTTTTTACTGGTTCCTTACTCGCCACAGGTTTATTATAAATGTTTTGGCGATATTCGCCTGGTTCTTTAGGAATCTCACTAGTTTTAGTATCTTTTATTTTTGGTTCTTCTTTAACCTCTTTACTACTAGTAGCACTTGTCCCGTATCTTAATTCTTCATACCTACGATAGCCGGCGTTTAAATTTTCTCTTTCTTGGCGGGCTTCTAAACGTCTTTTTTCTTCTTTGTCCTTTTCCTCGCGGGCTTTTCTATCACGCTCTAATAGGCGATTTTTATTAATTGCGGCTATTCTATCAAATTCTTCCTCATCAAACGATTGAAAAACGCTAGGTTCTTTTTTAGGTTCTTCTTGCTTTTCTGGAGTACTACTACTTTGAGAAGAAAATCGTACCTCTTCTTTTTTAGGTTCTTCTTTTTTCTTTTCTTCTTCCACTATTTCTTCATCGTCTTCAAATAAGACATTTTTTAATTTATCAAAAAAACTCATATATGTTGCACTCCTTCTAATTTACTAAGTCTGGGTCATTTGGCATATCCTTATCTTCATAAACATCTTCTTCTGATACTTTTAAGAAGTTTGACTCATTTTTCTTAGTTTCAAAAATATTAAATTCAATCTCTTTGGTTGTTAAAACGTTTTCACCAACAATACTTTCTAAAACATTATTGTTATATTTAACACTACTTAATACAACCATCGAATTAGTTATAGCACTCTTAATATTTTCTTCATCTACTATCACTTCTATTTTAGCATAATTATACATAATTTCAAGTAAATACTTACCGTTCTTCCATTTATTTATTTCAATATAACCATACTTATCTTCATAGTTTATACTCTTAGAATAAACAGCCTTATCATCTTCAGTAAAACTTTCGATAACCCGATTATAATAACTTACAACATCAACATAAAAGTAATATTTATAATTATCATCGGCTAAAGTTTCATTATAATCTAAAGTATTTATAATATCCATGTTTGTAGGAGTATAATATTTATAACCGGTTCGATGGGTATTTTCCATTTTATAATTACTAGCAACCACACTATTTATCAATTCATCATAACTTTTATCATTAATTTTACTACAACCACACAAAAGAAAAATTGTAGTAAGTAAACATAAAACTTTTTTCATAACGTCTCCATAGTCCCATTATATCAAATATTATTTAATTTTAAAAGTTTACTTTGTGGCTTTTAAATAATTAATTTTTATACCTTTATTTTTAAACTTTCTTTCATACTCGGTTTCTTCATAAAATTTATCTGTACTCCATAAATCTAGAGAAATATCGCTAATTTTATAACCATAGTTAGTTAAAGATATAATACTACTTTCAAAAAGACCAGTATTATCGGTTTTTTGAAAAATCGTGCATTCATTTTTAAAGATGTCATCATAAATTTTTAAAAACGTATCACTAGTTAATCTTCTTTTACTATGACGAGCCTTAGGCCAAGGATCAGAAAAATTCAAATAAATGGCACTTATTTCTTTAGCAAACATATTATTTAAATTTAAGGCATCACCATTTATTATCTTTAAATTAGGTAAATCAAGATTTTCTAATTTTTTTACCGCCCTTGCAACGATAGAGGTATATTTTTCTAAACCAATAAAGTTAATACTCGGATTATTAAGGGCTTTACTAATAAGAAAATCTCCCTTACCCATGCCGATTTCTAAATGGATTTCATTATTATTGCCAAAAAGTTCTTGAAAATGGCCTTGATATCTTTCTGGATTTTCTATTATATATTTGTTATTTTTTATTATTTCATCAGCGTTTTTTATATTTCTAATACGCATATTATCACTACTTTCTTTTTTATTCATAAAATGTATTAGGAGGTTTTTAGATGTTAAAATCACGAAATTCGTTCTTTTCTGAGTCCAATATGAACTCAATTAATTATGTTAATCCTAATCCTGGTAATATGAATTACATGATGCCTAATGTGCAAACCCAAAGTGCTTCTAATTCTTTTTACCAAGGACCAGCAATAAATCAGCCCTTTCCTACTTATCCAACTTACCAAAATTATCCTAATGCCAAAGATAATTCTACAACGAACGACTATGATAATCGCCTTGCTAAGTTAGAAC